>CAYLVN010000013.1:1735-18697 GCA_964387115.1 uncultured Fibrobacter sp. | reverse complement strand
CCCAGTTTCGAAGCTGTGCAACAGGATCTATCAGCTTTACCATCTGATGACATGGTTCCCACTCAAGTCCGATATTGTCAAAAGGAACAGCATCGAACATAAGCTCCCAGGCTTCCGGAAAAAGAGCTATGTTCCAGTCTCCACGTTCCCAGTTCCCTCCCATATCACAATTCTCAAATGCCAGTTTTACCCCTTTATCCTGTGCCTTTCTTGCCAGTGGGGTAAACACCTCCCGGAACCTGTCTATTGATTTATCAATAGGCAGACCTCTTATCCTTCCTGCGAAACCAGATACGATATCGGTACCAAAACAGGCTGCATTATCGATAAGTAGCTCCCAGGAACGAAGTGCGCTTTGATCGGCAGGAAGGTTTTCCAGGGGATTTCCGTATATGCTCAACGAACTGATTATGGCTCCAGAGTCGCCCAGAGCGTCCTTGATTGCAGCAGCCATCCCGGGAAGATCTATTCCTTCTGCTGAACGCCCGAATGAAATTGAAAAACTCTCAAATCCATAAGGGATTATCTGTTTTATGTACGATGCGGCATTTTGGGAGTGGACTAAAGTACCAATCCTTATATCAAGCATTCTGCAGTCCATGAACACTCCTGTATCAAAAACGACTGTGTAATTTGTTCACACCGGAAAATAATTTTCTAAAAACACCGGATAAAGATTTCCCATTGATTTAGAAGATAACCGGTAATTAACAGGCCTGGGAGATAACCCCGGGGGATCCCCTTGTGGTTAAAATATGACCCTGCCGAAAATTATTCAACGATAGCAGCGCGCTCCTTCAGCGAGTTTCCTGAGGGAGTAGAGTTCTGTGAGGCGTGGAGTGAGATGTTTCCCTTCGAGTGCCTCAAAGAGCGTCCAGTGGCCGTCAGCTGCCGATATTACAACATCTGCCATATGCTTCTGTCCATTTTCAAGTTCTATTCCGCAGAACTCTCAATCATATGTAGTATGAGACAATCCCCCCATCTCCGGCATAAAAATTGCCCCTCTTACTTTTCAGCCATTCTTATCAGACTTAAAAACCGAGGGAAAAACATGGATAATGACCTTTTCCATAAACTGCCGGTTCCAAAGCTCGAAGATTACGAAAGATTTGTAGGGGCGGAAACAATAGACCGGATCTTTAAGAAGATCCAGCTCATGCAAGGCATGCACGTCACAAATATCAGCTCAACCTATTATGGCGGCGGAGTAGCCGAGCTGCTCTCCTCTCTTACCCTTCTTATGGACAGTGCCGGGGTCAACACCGGATGGAGAATAATTCAGGGATCACCGGACTTCTTTACAATTACTAAAAAGATGCACAACGCGCTTCAGGGAGATGAAATACACCTCACCAAGCGCAAAGAAGAGCTATACGAGCACATAATTTATCAAAACGTATTAAGAAACCATATCCATCACGACCTGGTCATTGTCCACGACCCCCAGCCTCTGCCCATGGTACGTCATTATAAGAAGAGGGGTCCCTGGATCTGGAGATGCCACATTGATCTCTCTGCTCCCAATCAGAAGATGTGGAATTATCTGGTCCCGTTTATAGAGATGTACGATGGAGTTGTGATGAGCATTCCGGAATACAAAAAAGATCTTAACACACCACAATTCTTTGTAATGCCGGCTATCGACCCTTTTTCAATTAAAAACAAAGAGTTTACAGACGATGAAGTCATGCAGAGACTCAACCATTACGACATCCCTACAGACCTGCCCCTGGTTGTCCAGGTCTCACGCTTTGATGCCAGCAAAGACCCTGAAGGAGTAATAAAGGCATTCCAGATCGCCCGCAAAAAGGTTGATGCCACACTGGTGCTTCTGGGAGCACCTGCCACCGATGATCCGGAAGGTGAACGTATATATGAATCTATCCTGCACCACCGCGATGAGCGAATCATAATACTGAGTCACGAAGATACTTCACTTGTTAATGCACTTCAGCAGAAAGCCGCCGTAGTATTGCAAAAATCACTCAAAGAGGGCTTCGGACTCACAGTCACAGAAGCAATGTGGAAAGGTACCCCTGTAATCGGTGGAAACGTAGGGGGAATCAAATACCAGATCCAGGATGGTGTGAATGGATTTCTGGTCTCCAGTATCGAAGAAACTGCAGACAGAATCGTACAACTGATAAACAACCCGGACATGGCCCACAGGATGGGGAAACTGGCCAAGCAGTCTGTACGGAACAATTTCCTTCTTACGCGCCTGCTTGAACAGGAAATTGACATCTACAATTCTTATGAAACTATATACCGGGTCAGAACCTGATTCTGACCCTTTTTTGCATCAACCATGGAACAAAAAAATTCTGTCCACTGCCTGCGCCAGGATCCCATAAACAAAGAATGGGTCATATTCTCCTCTGTACGCAAATCAAGACCCCACGCCCATAAGACAGCTCCCATTGAAAACATGCTTCCCAGATACGATCCTGCCTGCCCGTTCTGCCCCGGGAATGAAAAAATGCTACCTGCAATCCTTCACGAATCACCAGGAATCGCCGATCAGCAGTGGAGTACCCGTTCAGTGCCAAACCGCTACCCCGCCCTTAGCAGCAACGGCAATTTAAATAGGGAAAAGAACGGATTCTACCTTTGCATGGGTGCCTATGGACATCATGAAGTCATCATCGATCACCCCCGACATAATAAAGAAATACCCTATTTTGATCCGGAACAGATGCATTCTTTGATAGACACATATCACTCAAGATATATCACACTGATGAAAGACCCCGGGGTGGTGATGGTGACAATTTTTAGAAACCACGGCCTGCGCGCAGGCACATCACTGCTTCATCCGCATTCACAGATCGTCGCATCCCCGACTGTCCCCAGATCCATTCGCCTCCAGGAAATAAGGGCAGAGGAGTATTTTGATGATATGGGCAGCTGCATCTATTGTGATCTGATGCACAACGAGATTGAAGTCGCCTCCAGAATAATAACCCAGAACAGCTCATTTATCTCTTTTGTCCCTTATGCCGCAAAGGTACCATACGAAATCTGGATATTACCTAAAAGACATACTGCTGATTTCGGCAGCATTAATGAATTCGAAAAGAAAGAGCTCTCTTTAATGCTGCAGGACCTGATCTCCAGACTGCATAATCACCTCGATGATCCCGATTACAATTACCTTATCCATTCCTACACTAGATACAAATCCGAAGAGCCACACCTCCACTGGTACATTCAGATTATCCCCAGGATCCTTACCCGTGCCGGATTCGAAATGGGCTCAGGGTTCTTTATCAATCCGGATCTGCCTGAAGAAAACGCAAAGACTCTCTCCAATGTTTCCTGAAACAACCGCAGTAAGAACTCCACGCCAGGCCTGAAGGTAAATAATCCTCAAAACCGCAGACCACTGACTCATTGTAGCCGGAAAGACAAACAACATTGCCTAGTCATAATCTATTTTTCAACTATGAACAGCTACCAGAATGAAACATCAAGAGAGGTCTTTTACAATACAAAGATCTTGCGGAAACCAATCTCAGGGATCATTTCCGGCTACCACCAGCTTCCATACATACTCATTGCACCCAGCGAAGAGAATCCATCACACGCAGTGGAAATAAACGGCAAAATTAATGTATCTCCCAAATTTCTGATTTCTCCTCAAGCTTTACAGGAAAGTTTCGGAGAAGTCTTCGACCCTGAGACCTTTGACAAGGAAATACAGGGACGGGTCTTCTCATTTGTACATGGAGGAAGAAATCTTAAAGTTGAAAGCGAGTTCTTCCGAATAAATAATTATGAGGACAGACCAGAGGAACATCTCAACCGGGTCAATGATCAGCTCATGCAGCAGGAAAACACGCGTACAGGCTTGATCTTTGGACCGCGCTTACAGTATTATCCGGTTTCCATAGATCGTTTCCTTTCGGAGATTTTAGATCGGGAATTCAGTATATAAACGGAGTCTGCTAAATGCACGAGGAACGGCAATATATCAATCCTGAAAGCTACAAAGGGATGTCTGATAAACCTTCCGGAAAAAAACCGTTAAACAGAGAAATCGCGGACTTTATGGCCAGAAACGGTTATCTGAAAAAATCCTTACCGGTAAAAAAAACGCTGACTCCCCCTCCACCTTCTAAACCCCAGATAAATTCACATGTTGCCAGATTTCTTAAAAGCAGACAGAAACCCGGGATCAGTGAAGATGCTGCAAAGCTTATAGCCACTGCAATCAAAGGCCTCCTGCAGAGTAAATGAACATGGGGCTGACCGGCTTTTATCGACTCTATCTATCCATACTCGCCGGAGCACTTGCATACTACACTCTAAAACCTGTGTGGTGGATATGGGTAACAGGAGCTATTCTGTTTCGTATTATCTGGTTTGCTGTCGAAAGGCAGATTGAGAAGGTACGGGAGCAAAAGTGGCTCAACATACATTCTCAATCATTCAAAGAGCTGCTTGGCCCGTACGGCATCAGAATGATTAACAAAGCGGAAAGTGATCCCGGTATACGAAAGAGCCTCGCCGAAGTCTTTACACCCAATATCAATAAACTGAAAGCAACTGTAGACCAGCTACAAATTATGGATACCCTTTACAATGCCGGAATGAAGCCGGACGGAGATACATATCTGCTCCATGACCTGAAACTGAAGTATGGGAAATACCGCCTTGAAAAAATACCGTGTAACCAAAAGCAGTGCAGCGGAGACTGAGGATGGAAAGCAATGATGTATACCTTTACGGAATGACCGTTTTATCCACTATTCACAGCCTGGTCGGAGAGTACCCAGAAGCCGATTCTTATGGTGAAATTGAAGATACAGTTCTTGTCCCGGGCGGCGAAACAGGAAACTCAGCCATAATTCTGGCAAATTTCGGGCTTAAAGTAATGGTTGACGGGCCATATCTGGGGAACCAGACATTAAAGGCAATTTCTGATTTTTTTCAAAAGCTGAAGATTGACTGCTCAAATCTATTCTTTGACCCCTCCTTCGATGGAGTCCAGGATCTGGTTATTATTGACAGGTCATCAAGAACTGTGTTTGGCAGGTTCGGCCACTATTTTAGAGATAAAAAGCGATGGAATCAGCCGGATCCCGAAGCTATCAGCCAGTCGCGCATAGTCGGTATAGATCCATTTTTCCAGAAAGAATCACTGAAAGCAGCGGAGCTGGCAGTGGCCACCGGGAAAAAGTATGTGTCTATCGATTCTCCACCCGACAGCTATATTACCAGAAATGCCGCTGCAATGGTAATATCCAGAGAATTTATAAGGAGTAACTATCCGACGCAAGACCTGGAAAGCCTTCTTGCCACCTACACCTCATTATCAGACGGGCTGATAATCTTTACATCCGGTTCAGAAGAGATTCTCTACGGGCGAAGCAACGGCAGTGTCGGCTCTGTTAAGCCATTTTCTGTAGATGTAAAGAGTACACTGGGAGCGGGAGATACATTCCGTGCCGGTGTACTCTACAGCGTGCTGAACAACTGGGACGACCTGAAAACTGTCAGGTTCGCCGCAGCAACCTCGGCTTGCGTCTGTAAAAGGTTTCCGATGGCTACAGATCCGCCGGGTCTCGATGAGATTACCGCTCTGTGCCAGATCTGAGATCCTGTTCAAAACTATAAAGCGGAATAAAAAAGCCACAACTCTGGTCAGCTGTGGCTTTAAAACAGTACAGTCGCTGATTTCCTGCTATTTTTTCATACTGTCAGCAGGTGCAACATATACAAGAGATGTATCATTGTAACGGATCTTTGCCTTTGATATGAGCTTATCTACGAAATCAGCCACAAATACGTTCTTTTGCTGCATTTCCAGATTGATCCTGATATGATCTTTAACTTCTTCGTAGGAAAGCGGCTTTCCCGGTTCCTCTTCGGTCTTTTTCAGAATGTGAAAGCCGACTCCGGTAGTAACGATCTCACTTACTTCCCCCAATTTCAGCTTTCCGATCACTGTATCCAGTTCTGCTTTAAGATCCCCGCGCTTGAACCATCCCAGATCACCACCCGAATATTTGGCCGCCAGCTTTGAAAAATCAGAACCACCTTTAATCTTTGCCAGAACCGCCGAAGCCTCAGCCCGTTTCTTTTCCTGTACTGCTTTAGCGGTGTCTGATGGAAAGAAAATCTGGCTTACCCTTGATCTGGGAGGGTTGAGATATCTGGCCTTGTTCTGTTCATAAAAGCTTCTGCACTCCTCATCCTTTACAGAATCACACTCGTTCAGTATGATTTTCAGAAGTGTATCAACAAGCGCTCCGTTCTGCATCTCCTGTCTGACACTTTTTTCTGTCTGCCCCATCATTGTCAATTCCCGCTCAAAAGTGGCCTGATCACCAAACCTGCTTTTAAACTGCGCGAATGCACTGTCGACCATGGCCGTATCAAACGAAAGATCTCTCTTCCTGGCTTCCTTCAGCATCAGTTCATTGGCGATAAGCTGTCTGGCAGCGCCTTTAAGCAGCTCAGGCGAAACCCCTTCCAGCGCTTTTTGTGGAAACATGCTGACCATGCTTCTGTGAATCATTTCAGCAGCTTCTTCGACCTGTTTACGGGTTATCGCTTTCTCTTCCACTATTATTGCAGCATCTTTGCCTGCCTGTTCTCCACAAAAAATCAAAAGGCAGCAGAATGCCGGTAAAAAAGCTCGCTTAGACATTTTAATCCTCTCTGAAACCGGGATTTTAAACCTGGGTATCTTCAGGGTTGGTGCGGGTTGTGTTATGTATGTAATAATCAGATCCGGGTGACAAAAAAATCTGATCTTTTGATATTTCTGGTTTACTGCTCCTGTGATACATCAGTCACTTCAAATGACGAATTTTCGTCAAGCCAGTTCTTTCGTGAAGCGACCTGCAGAAATGCTTTAATCACCTGAGGGTCGAACTGCTTTCCACTCCCTTCAACGAGTCGTTTTATGGCTTCTTGTTTGCCGAGGCTGTCCCTGTATGGTCGATTAGAAGTCATTGCCTCGAATGCATCAGCCACATGAAGGATCCGGGCTCCTACAGGGATCTGATCTTCCTTTAGATTATCAGGATATCCTCCACCATTAAAATGTTCATGATGATGAAGTATAAGCTCATGAAGATCGTGCAGAAATGGAACATCTTTGACTATATTGGCGCCCAGGGTACTATGGGTTTTCATGATCCCGTTAAACTCTTCATAAGTCAGAGGCCCGGGTTTGTTAAGAATGTATCCCGGTATCCCGATTTTACCTATATCATGAAGCAATCCGGCATCACGGATAATTCCCACATTCTTTTCGTCAATTTTCATCTCACGGGCAATCTCTTCGGCAATATTCATGACGTTTTCGGAATGACCGTGTGTGTATGTGTCTTTTGCATCAACAGCGATAGCCAGAGCCTTTATTGTACGGATATAGTTCTCTTTCATATCGCTGTAAAGCTTGGAGTTGGTCAGTGCTATCCTGGTCTGACTGACAAGACTTGACAACAGGGCTTTTTTCTCAGACTCATTGGACATTTCCCTTGATGCCCCGAAGATCATGGCACCAAACTTCAGGTCCTCCCACACAACAGGAATTACATACTTGAATGCAAGCGGCAGTTTAATATGCCCTGAAACTCTGGTCGTTGAGAGTTGAACTTTTCTGATAAATACTTTGCGCTCGCTTATATGCCCTGAAACGGTTTCATTGAATTTATCTATGACTTCTCTGCGGATCTCCCTCACTACCTCGTCTTCCACTTCTCCGCGTGACCAGTACATAAACTCATGAGTCCTGCGCTGTACCACCAGAAAGCCCATAAAATCAACAGGGAAGTTGCGTAGAGCAGTTTCGTAAAGACACTTGATCACATCGTGTTTGTCTACCAGACCCATAAGCTGCTCTGAATAATTCGATATCAGCATCAGCTCGTCAAGCTTCTGATTTATGGAATGATAGAGGTTGGCATTATTAATGGCTACTCCGGCCTGCGATGCCAGAACATCTACCACGCTCTTGTTGAAGAGTGTAAATGGTGGAGATTTTACAGTGCGGTTCAGGTTTACTACACCGATAGTTTCACCTGAGACCTTGAGTGGAACCGAAAGCGCAGAGTTGATGTCTGTCCTGGAAAAATTCAGGTCCGTTTCCGGAGTTGTTCTGCCGTCAGCCAGCAGTAGTGATTTGCCGTTTGTGAAAACCCATTTTGAAATCGACCATTCGGAAAGGTCGGCCATTGATGAGCGCACGCCCGAAGAATTGATTCCCTTCTGTCTCACCATGACAAGTTCCTGATTCTCCTTGTCAATAAGCTGAAGAGATCCGCTTTCAGCCTCAGAAACTTCAAGACAGAACTGGAATGTGATATCAAGAAGTTCATCAAGGTTTTGGGTAGTGGTGAGTTTTGTTGTGATATCGTAAAGGGAAACCATCTCATTAAGCATGAAATTTTCACGCATCAGCCTGGTGGCCTTTATCGCCTGATTAATCTTCTGACAGAGAAGCTCAAACTGGTAGGGTTTAAGAATGTAGTCGTAGGCGCCGCTTTGAACCGTCTTTACAGCAACATCAAGATCAGGATCCAGAGCTGTGATTATGACCGGTGTTGTAGCAATCATCTTCCCGGCACTTTTCAGAAACTCAAATCCGTCAAGCTTAGGCATTTTCAGGTCTGCTACAACAACATGGGGTCTGATCTGCTCAAGCATCTCCATTGCCTGCAAACCATCAAATGCCAGTACAGTCTTGAATCCAACCGAGGTAAGATAATCTGATACAGCCGTACAAAGGCTCTGATCATTATCGGCCAGCAAAACGAGACATTCTTCTTGAAGGCTCATTCAGATTCTCAGACAAAACTGTGCGTTTACATGTTTACCAGCGGTAAGTCAGACTTACCTGACTTGTGCCTGCAAGCGCTGCAGCCGAGTAAGAAAAATCCAACCCGGCCTTCCCGCCAAACAGCAAAATTCCCGCTCCAAAGCTGAATTTACCCTGAGTCAACCCGCCTCTGAGGGCAAGCCGGCTCATGATAGTATACTCAAGTCCATATTTACCTGCGGTAATCAGCAACGACGGCTTCCTGTACAACTTCAAGTATTCAGGTTTCTCGATGCTGACATCACCTCCCAATTCATCTTCTCCAATATAGTTTATTCCCTCATTGGACAGTAAATCAGGAGTTGTATACCCTATTCTCAGCCTGCCATAAATATAAGGAAAGTCTTTTTCCCAGCCCAGACCAATCCGCAGATGAGAATAAACCACCTCTTTATATGAATCACTCCATTTCACCACATCTGATATCAGGTTCTCAGCCGAAACCGCTAAGGAGACCCCGGGCTTACTGAAAAACATCTTTGCACCCAGATCCATTCCTATCCTGTACCCCCGATAATCAGGAAGTCTGGTGCGACGACCGTTAAGCGCACCTCCAAAAGCTAAATCCATCGATTCACGGATCCTGGTTTTGCCACCTAAACCAATTCTGAAAAAAATACTTGAACAGGAAACAATTTCAGGATCATAAACCGGGTCTCCGCTTCCATTTGTATCAGCATTCTCAGTAATCTCAATCTGAGGTACATACACATAACCGGCAGTTATTCCATAGCCCAGATTTTCTCCGGCACTGGTTGTGAAGGAAAGCAGTGATGTACTGAATGAATTTTGAAAGTAATTGGCATAGGAGAGCGAGATAGTGCTTAATGAATCAAATGCCAGATTCGCAGGGGTACTGGATGGCAAGGCTCCGGAACTCATGCTCAAATCAGAACCGGCCATGGCTTCAGAATGCGGTGAGTTCATCAGCTCATCATTGATATCTGAATACATACTGCCTCTGGTGTCGGCGTATCCTGATGAAATCAGCACTGAAAGAATAATGATGATCCATGGACAGTAATTTTTTATCATCTGATTTTCCTGAATTTTTCAGAGTACCCTATTACATTTAAAATAACTTCTTAACCTCTGAATTTCCACAGGTTTGCTTTATTCTGGAAATACTCCATCCATTTAACCGAAGAAATGATACTACTTTGAACTGAAAAGAGTTGACTCTAAAGGTATTCAGTTCTATTTTATGCAATTCCAAGGGGCGCATGGCTCAGTTGGTTAGAGCGCCGCGTTCACATCGCGGAGATCGCTGGTTCGAGTCCAGCTGCGCCCATTTTCCTCATAGCCAAGAGTTCCTGAACAGATCTGCTGGATTTGTTTTTTCATAATACTTCCCGAGTTCAAATTGCGCTAATTATTTTTATTTTTTATTCTCTACTCCTTTTCACGAGGAATAAACAGATGAATTCCGGCAGGGTCTTCAAGTATAATCTTACAACTATTTTTTTTGTCCTGTTCACTTCAGCAGTACTCTCTCAGGAATGCAAGCCCGAGTTCTATTTGCCTGCACAAGGTGCTCTGATAACTACACCCTCCTGCACACTCGAAGTAAAGGCTCCCTGCAACATAAAACGGGTTTTATTCAAGGCCCGTTACACTGGTTCAAAACCGGACTCATCGATCATTGTTAACCTCGGCACAGTTTCAAAAGCCCCGTTTATGTTCGTCTGGGATATTTCAAAAATCCCCAACCAGCTCATTTCAGGGGTCTCATTTCTCGCTGAAGTTACTTTGGCGAACTGGAGCATTAAAGAGATAAACCGGGAAGGTGTATTTTTTCTTCATCAGAACACCGAAAGACTCGTGAAAACAATACCCTATGATCACCAGGGTACCCTGAGCTTCAATCCGGATACATTTACTTTCAAGTACCCCCGCTCTCCCGGATCCATCACCACTTCAATGTACTGGAACGAGAAAGATCTATCGGTACTGATGGAAGTTAACGACCCATTGTTTTATGATAATATTCCACGTGACATTCTGGCCGGAATGGGCCTGGAGGTGTTGTTAGACCCGACAATGAGCAGAAAGCCCTATCCTCATAAAGATATTATGGCTTACTCTGTACCCCTTCACGGTAAACCCTACAGGATTATCTATCAGCCGGTATTCGAATCAAGTGGAAGTTTTAAACTGAACTCTCAAGTTCTGGCCTGTGATTTTAAATACAAAGTGACAAGAGTAAACTTCAAAGGTTATAAAATCTACTTCTCTATTCCTCTCCAGAGCATCTCAGATACCCTTCCAAAAGAAATTGCCTGCAATTTAATAGTTAAAAGTGCTATTAGCGATAGTATTGTCAGAAGTCCCTGGATAAACTACGGGGCCCTCGAATCCTACAGCCCCTATGTCTGGGGATCGATTCAGTTCCAGCCAAAACCATTCTTTAAAAACAGTCTTCTGGTCTGGAGCATCTTTTTTGTACTCGGGCTTCTTTTGATGCTGCTGATTCAGCTGCTGATCCGTTCCATCAGCAAGAGTACCAGAACAGATATTCAAAGAAGATCTGAAGCTGAAGAAAAGATGTTTGAGAAAATCAAAGATGCTATGGAACGGCGGATCACTCAGAAGGATTCTACAAAAAATGATGTTGCCCGGGACTTGAAGATATCACCAAAGAAACTCAACAGCCTTATAAAAGGATTCACAGGTTTGTCATTTCAGAATTATATGATGCTCAACCGCACCGAAATCGCCAAAGAACGGCTGCGTTCCTCACATTGCAATGAGGCTACAGTGGCAGAAGCGTGCGGTTTCCAGAATGCCCCCGAGATGGAAAAATATTTCATGAAATTCCACCGCATCACACCTGGGAAATTCCGTTCTGAACAACAGGTAGCCTGAACAGGGTTAATGCAGATACTGAATATACCAGTCAACCGCTAATCTGGCTACTTCATCCAGTGCACCGGGTTCCTCGAACAGATGTGAAGCCCCAGGCACTATCTCCAGCTTTTTTGCAGGAATACGAATCGACTCAAATGCCCTCTTATTAAGTTCAATCACCTGATAGTCATCACCACCTGCAATCAGGAGAATTGGTGCTTTGACCCTCGCCAGATTAAGCCCTGCCATATCAGGCCTTCCCCCTCTGGATACTATAGCCTTGACATCACTACGTTCCACCGAGGCACAAATCGCTGCCGCGGCACCTGTACTGGCCCCGAAATAACCGACAGGAAGTCTTTTTAAATCAGGCTGAGAGGATATCCAGTCGGTTACCGCAGCCAATCTTCTGGAAAGCAGATCTATGTCAAAACGCAAATTTGCACTTATCAGATCTGCAGCTTCCTCGGAACGGGTCAGAAGATCAAAAAGAAGTGTCCCAATGCCACTGCTATTAAGATACTGGGCGACAAACCTGTTTCTCGGACTGAATCTGCTGCTCCCGGACCCGTGTACAAACAGCACTAACCCCCGGGCATTATCAGGAATGTATAAACTGCCACTCAGATTCACATCATCAGATAATACCGGAATATGTACCTCATGTTCCTTTTCTCTCTCGTAAATCATAGAATAATCCTCTTTGAAAGCACTGATCTATATGTCGAGTACAACCATTGCCTCCCAACCGGAATCTGTCTTTCTGACACTGAACAGGTGCAGCGTCACTGCCTTTACATCTACAGCCAGACGGTGCTTTGTGTTATCTATCATCTCTCCGGCAGCTTCACCCCTGAATATAAAGAGCCCCTCTTTTTTTTCGATTGAAGCCTTCTGAAGACGGAGAACAAGACAAAAGGCATCTTTCAGATAAATGAGCTCCTGAAGAATCTTGAATAGAAGCATCTCCTCAGAGCGATCGTTGAGCTCTATTACTCTGACCTCATTTTTTGTGATAGATTCAAGATCATCAACCATTAAATTGGTTGTGGCATCAAAGGCCGAAATAAAAGTTTCCTCAAGCGTCTGCCCCCATGCCCTGAAAGCAGCATCTGACGTGACAATTTCTTCGATATATGAATACGGCACTCCCCTATCCCTTCACGTTCCCCACCGGCGAAAAACGCACAACGGGCCTGCTTATCCCGGCCTGACTGGCAGCCTCTATCACTTCATCGATATCCTTGTATGCCCCCCCTGCTTCCTCTGCCAGTCCGGAATAAGAGCTTGTTCTGGTATAAATTCCCTCTTCTGCCATTTTTTTCTGAATATCTTTGCCTCTGTACTGTCTTCGGGCTGCCCTTCGACTCATTACCCTGCCGCTTCCATGCGTTGTGGAGTAAAAGGTCTGATCTCCGCTCCTGACCCCCTTTAACAGGTAAGAACCTGTTTCCATGCTGCCTCCGATGATTACAGGCTGCCCTGTTTCTTTGTAAACTTCGGGTATGTCCACCATACCAGGACCAAATGCCCGGGTTGAGCCTTTACGGTGAACTAAAAGCCTTCGCTTTACACCATCAACAATATGCTCCTCCAGTTTTGCAGTATTATGTGCCACATCGTAAACCTGATGCATTCCAAGATCCATGGCACTTCGGCCAAACACTTCAGAAAAAACTTTCCGTATCTGATGAAGTATAAGCTGTCTGTTGGCAAAGGCGATGTTTATCGCACATTTCATTGCCGCAAAGTATTCCTGCCCCTCAGGTGAGCTGAACGGTGCACAGGAAAGTTCTCTGTCCGGAGCCGTAATGTGGTACTTTTCCATCGCACGAAGAAATACCTGAATGTAGTCGGTGGCAACCTGGTGGCCAAATCCGCGACTGCCGCAATGAAACATGATCACAACCTGCTCATCGCTATTTATTCCGAATACTGAAGCTGTCGATTTATCAAAGATATGTCCCGGCTTAACAAACTGAATTTCCAGATAATGGTTACCTGATCCAAGCGTTCCAAGCTGATGAAGCCCCCTCTCAAAGGCCCTCTCACTTACACGGGATGGATCTGCACCCTCAACACAACCGTTCTCTTCGGTTCTCTCAAGATCCTCTCCCCACCCATAACCCCTCTCCACTAACCACCTGGCCCCCTGCCGGGTCATTTTGAGAAACTCACTCCTGCTTATCTTTATCCTGCCCTGACTTCCTACCCCGGAGGGAACTTCCCGAAACAGACGATCAACCAGCCTCTCCAGATGCGGCCTTACAACGCTGATAGTCAGATTAGTAAGTACCAGGCGCATCCCGCAGTTAATGTCAAACCCTATCCCGCCGGGGGAAATCACCCCTTCATCGGGATCCATTGCTGCCACACCACCAATGGGGAATCCATACCCCCAATGCCCGTCAGGCATGCACAGAGCATATTTCACTATTCCAGGAAGCATAGCCACATTTGAAACCTGGTTAAAAACCCCCTCATCCATCGACCCGATCAGTTTCCCTGTTGCATAGATACGGGCAGGCACATTCATCCCCGCTCTAAAGGTTCTGGGAAGCTCCCAGATAGTGCCGCTGATTTTCTGCAGCTCTACAGGAGAGGACATCTAAAACTGCTCCTTACTGATCACGCCAGAATCAACTCGTTTACAACATCCTTAACTCCGCGGATGTTTTTTACAGCATATTCTATTGAATAATAGGAATTCCAGTGGGGTACCTTACCACTCAGAGTCACTATACCCTCTTCTACCCGGACAGTGATATTTTCCGTTGAGACATCCATTCTGGAGAGAGATTCATTTATTTCAGTTGCGATTTGATTGTCGGCAAACATATGAGTAGGAACAACAGCCAGTTCATTTATCACCTGAACCACTCCCTGCACTTCGCTGACACTCTTTCCACAATGTTCCCTGGCCCGGTAGGATTCAATCGAACCATTCAGCGTGACTATGCCCTCCTCAGTTGACACACGAATAAATTCGGATTTTATGTTCCGGTCAAGAGAAAGCCTGTTCCGGACAGAATCGGTAATTTCATTGTCAGTTAATTGTTCCATCTCATCCGGGTATCTAATGTTGAGCAAATTACTCACTCTTCCCACCCCGGACACACTTCTGGCTGCATCCTCGGCTGCAATAAGCGCAGCCAGCGACTCCACTGTGCCACTCAGGGTAACTTCACTGTCAGTGAGCTCTACATGAACCTGTTTTTCATCTATTCTGCTGTCTGCCCTGAGTTGTGCGATAATATTATTCAGTACCTCCTGATTACCTGCCATTACCTGCTCCTGTTCTCCTGGAAATATTCACTCTTTTTCATGCCACTCCTGCTCATTCCGGTAGTGATGATGCAGAGAGAGGTGTAGTTGGTCTTGTCCCGAACAGTTCACCAAATTCGGGCGGCAGTGAGGAGAGAATCTTTGTGAGCAGACCTGAAGTTATCGCTGACCCAAGAACACTCATCACCACTTTTGACCACTTGACCGCCTCCGGATATCCTACCCCGGCACGAGCACCAACCCGGTTATAGTACTCCTCAAGGCTGAACAGATCACCTGAATGCCTCTCTGCCAGAATTTCCTTTATCTTTCTGGGAAGCTGAGCACCGAGTCCCTCCCGGTCCGCTGCATCCAGCCTCTCACCAAGAGTTGCAATGCTGGCATCAATCATGGTGGCCGAAACGCTCTGGTCCGGAAGTTGAGCCCTGTTCTGTACTTCCTGCACAAATTCTTTATACTGCATTTTTTTCTCCCGGTGAAACTGGGTAATTCAATACTGTTACCTTAAGACAGAAAAAGAGCAAAACGAGTACCCGCACCAAAAAAAATTGAATTGGCACTTTTGTTGCGCTATTCCTAAGAAAACAATCTTACCCTGCAAAAGGAGGTTGCTATCATGACAAGCATGAAAAAGCGCATCGTATTTATGGCAATTCCACTAACAGTCCTGGCCGCTGCGGGCTTAATCATGAAGAAAGTGGCGAAAAGAGATGGAAGAATCTCAGAGGAAGTGAAAGAGGCAACATCCAATGCCTTTGAAGAGATTGATAGCACCATTTTAGAGCTGAAAAACAACATCGAAGGGAAATCCGCATCAAAGCTACAACACACACTCGATTCCATAGTTGAGAAGGCAAAAGAGAAACTGGACAAAATCGCAGTCGATGTAAAAAGCAGAATTCAAGAGAAAGGCTCTTCTTCAACTGAAATCCCTTTAGACATCAATCCCTGAGTTCTGCAAATCGCTGGTATTGAGTCGAAAACAAAACCAATACCAGCTCTACACTTCACTGCAGGATTCTACCGCAAACACCTCAAGTAATTCTATATGATCCAGTTCATCCTCATAATTTTCATCAACCCTGGCCCTTAAACCGGCAGGCAGCATATTTATCAACGACTCATACATTCTGCTTATAAATCGTTCGTTTTCCAGCAATACAAGAATTGCCCTCCTCTCCCCGATTCCCCTCTGCACAGCTACAAGGGTCTCTGTCCCGGGCTGGTTGATCTGAGTCTCTGAAGATCGTGCAAATCTGCTGATCTCGCTTAGAAAAACCTCAAGATGCTCCTTGTGATTAATACGAAAATTTTCAAAGACCCTTTTGATTCTACGATCCCTTATCTCCGGGACCGCTTCAGAGTAACAACACAGAAAATCGACCTCCAGACAACTCATCTGAACCATAAGATCTCCTGTATTTCTATAATCCGTAGGCCTCTTCTTTCTCCTGAAACGCTTAATCCTGAGATCGCAGTCGGGGAGAATAAAAAACCATTAGATGTTGAGATGATATGGCTTGGAGAGATCGCAGATCTTATCGAAAAGGTGATAAGATCAAGACACCTGAAAGCCTTATCGCTCAACAGTTTACGATCTATTGCCTCATCCAGTTGCGATTTTTCAGGTTAATGAGAGCAACGAGCATACCACCGGAAAAAAATCATCTATACATTCTAAAGTATGCCCCTCAAATACCGATATATAGAATGAAAGCACAAGTGGTTCTCCCAAAAGGATGACGGGAGAGTGAATCAAAGGGGGGAGGTCCAGGGAAGGATCGAACTTCCAGGGACGGAAGCATGCCCCTAAAGAAAGGCAGGTAGGCCATGAACATCCAATCAGTAGTATCGGCTTACGGGGCCACACCTTATGAACCCTCAGCAAAGAGTGGCAAAAAGGCAGCCCCGGATAATGCGACGGCTGTTCGTGAACAGGAACAGGTTGAGTTTTCGGATACTTCACTCAATCTCCAAAAATTACGTACTCTGGT
>CAYLVN010000013.1:0-1725 GCA_964387115.1 uncultured Fibrobacter sp. | reverse complement strand
GATGTTCGGATTCAGAAAGTGGAAGAGATCAAGATGAAGATCAAGTACAATGGATATCCCATGGAATCCAACCTGTACAAAGCTGTGAAGCACATGGTCGAACAGAAAGTCATCTGATCCTTCCTGATTTAACCGGTCACTACACCCTTAACAGATCTTGTGAGCTGTTAAGGGTTTTTTTCTTGCCTTTTACCATCACTTAACCCATTTTTAAACTCTCTCCGATGCCCAGGTGGCGGAATAGGTAGACGCTACGGACTTAAAATCCGTTGACTGGAAACGGTCGTGCCGGTTCGATTCCGGCCCCGGGCACTTTGATTTTTAAGGCAGTTACAACCTTCTTTGTAAACCACAGAAGTAAACCAGAAAAACCCAAAATGCCCATACATTTTCCCTTAATCTGCTTTTTTTCAACTGTGCCGATCTCCCATTTTATGCGCAATTCGGATTGAATATCAGCTAATGACAATCCTCTTTTACCTGCAATTTCGATCAGTGTTTCAATGGGTTCCTTAACTTCAGTGTCATTCTCTTCAAGATAACCTGCAAGTGTCATCGAATCCATACCGTTATTCAAGTTCCTTATGTTCTGCCTTGAACCCCACACGATTATAGTAACCTACTCAGTCTTAAATCTTAGTGGCGGCCAACTCTGGTTAGGAGCTTTATTCCCTCCCCTAGTGACGACAATAAGTTTATGGTATGTATTTGGCATTAAACTATCAATTGTACATACCGTATCTTCGATATTCTATATATGTTTTATAGGGTCCTGAAAGCTACTGTCCGCAACGGAATCTATGCTGATAAGAACACTATAGTAGTATTCATCTCCCGCGCTATTCCAACCGACTGTAACTGTACTTGTGCCGACGTCAACAAGTTCCGGTGTAACTTCAGGTGAATGTTCACTCACAACTAAATCACATGATATCGAGAATAGTAATGAAATCATGATTATAGAAATGCTGCTGGTGTTCTTCACATCATCTCCATTCCATATGTAGATTTCCAAATTAATCCCTGCTGATTCTGTCTCTTTTTCCCTCTTTATTCCCCTCTTACTTATATTATTAACTGATAATAAATTGAGAACCTTAAACAGAAAAGGTAGATAGAGCCTTCCCTAAGCAAGTTGTGCTCATATCTCCCCTGAAAAACAACTTATCATAATATATCTTTCTAAACAGCTTGTCGCCCCATCCATAGTTCACGAGGTACCACATCTCCCAATTGTACCAAACAAACAAGTTTTTCTTTTCTTTGTACTTAACCCCTTCGATTGCACCATAGTGGTCAACTATGCCATCTCGGTTTACATCAAATTGAAACATACAAGGTCTTTCACCACGGATGTGATTAAGTGCCGTTTCCCCTTTGGTAAATTCCCCGCCGTAATCAACGTCTAAATGAACATCATAACCCAGCCTATCCCCATAAATGTGACCTTTTATCCTGTAAACGCGGAGCGTTAACCTTTGCGACCTGTTTTTAATCCTTTTCATCTCTGTGTTTTTCCTCTGCGCCCTCTGCGTTTTAATTTCCAGTCTTTATTTATGATTATTATTCTGTTAAACCGTTTACTATCCGCCCAACTCCATCTTTTAGTTTTGCAACATTTCAGAATTTGAAATTGTAATATCAGCACTATATTTGCACTTATCAAAATAACATTAACAGATACACCATTGGAAACGATAGACTGAATACAAAAAACGAAAGGTG
>CAYLVN010000012.1:0-19317 GCA_964387115.1 uncultured Fibrobacter sp. | reverse complement strand
CAAGCGCCTGTGCTATCTTTACGGCAGAATAAGCATCATTGCACTGTCCTACGTCAAGCAGCCGGGGTATGTCTCCTATGTCGCCCAGGTCAAGATGGTTGAATCGGTATTTGCCGCAAGCGAGTGTAAGCACAATTGTATCACGGGGTGATTTTTCAACAAAATCTGTGTAATAGTTGCGCCCTGCTTTTGCACCGTCACATCCCCCAACCAGAAAGAAATGTTTTATTGCTCCGCTCTTGACTGCTTCGATAACCTTGTCTGCCACACTCAAAACAGCATTTCTTCCAAACCCGGTTGTTAGAGTGATACCTTCTTTTGCAGGAAGACCACCGAGTTCTTTTGCTTTTTTGATGACAGCTGAAAAATCCCTGTCCTTAACATGTGCCACACCGGGCCATCCGACCAGTCCTGTGGTAAACACCTGGCTGAAGTAGGATTCCGCGGGTTTCTGAATACAGTTTGTAGTAAACAGAAATGCTGCAGGCACTCCGTTAAATTCTTTCTGCTGATTTTGCCAGGCAGTACCGAAATGTCCTGCCAGATGAGAAAACTTCCTGAGAGCAGGATAACCGTGGGCAGGAAGCATCTCGCCGTGAGTGTAGACATTTACACCTGTTCCTTCGGTCTGCTTCAAGAGCTCTTCAAGATCAAGAAGATCATGTCCGCTGATCACTATCGCCGGACCTTCAAGCCATGACGTAGATACTTTTGCAGGAACAGGATGCCCGAAACGAGTTGTATGGGCTTCATCAAGGATCGACATGGCAGTGATATTTGTCTGCCCGCATTCCATTGCAAGAGCGATCAGATCGTTGCTGTCGGGGTCCTGTCTGCATAAATAAGAGAGGGCCTTGTGGAAAAAGGCAAATACTGTATCATCCGTTTTACCAAGAATATTGGCGTGATCCGTATAAGCGGCCATACCTTTGAGACCATAAGTGAGGAGCTGCTGAAGTGAACGGATATCCTCACTGGGATGGCTGGATGGGATATTTTTGCCGCGTGCCTGTTCCATAAGCAACTCATCGGATTGTGCAGGCGTAAAAGAGGCTGCTTCCGGAAGATCTTTCAATGAATCGGGATTGAGTTTCTGAAGCTCTTCTTTGAGAGCCTTAGTTACGCATTCTCCACGGTAGATTATCTCTTTCAGCCGGAAAGTATCAAAGTTGACATTAGTAACTGTGGTGAACAGGGCCTCTATGACATGAAGATCAGCCGCATCGGTTTTTCCACCGGCTTTGCGGATTTCATTTGCCAGATAACCTGCACCTTTTGTTTGATAAAGAATCAGATCCTGTAAAGCAGCCGTATCTGCATCTTTACCGCAAACACCCTTTATTTCACAGCCTTTCCCTCTGGCTGTCTGTTCACACTGAAAGCAAAACATGCTCATTTGCATCTCCTTTGATTGTTGAGTGAATTTGTTTACAATAGTTTAAAGCTACAGGTTGAAAAATTTTTGATCATCTGGCCTGTCTGAAAAACGGCTATTTAGCTCTGATCATTATAAGCACCATCTTGAACTGCACCGGAGCATCCACCGCATGAGGTTTGTTTGCCGGCATGATAATCTGTTGGCCCTTCTCTACACGGTTGGCGTTTCCCTCAATAGTTATTGTTCCATACCCGTCAATTATTTCAACCAGCGCATCAAAGGGAGCAGAGTGAGTACTGAGCCGCTGCCCTTTATCGAATGCAAAAACAGTCACGGTCCCCTCAGGGCTGTCGATTATGGTGCGGCTTACAATCGCACCGGGATTATAATTGACCAGATCAGCATAATCGAAGGGCTTTGCTATCAATCCGGGATCAATTTTTTTTGTTTCCTGCTTATCCATAGAATGCCTCCTGTAAGTTTGTTTTCCGGTTTATGCAAATACCAGACCTTTTCACCTGCTCACACCCATTCTTCCTTGAGAATCTCACCCTTGATACCCACAACAACACACTTGACAGGGATTTTTCTCTGTGCCGAGCCGGCAGCCTGTTTTGCAAGGTGAAGGAGCCCGCCGCAACAGGGTACCTGCATGATTGCCACAGTCAAGGTGTTGATTTTCGCAACATCGATAAGAGCCCTGATCTTATCAGCATAGATCTCCAGTCCTTCATCGAGCTTCGGACAAGCGATAGCCAGCGTTTTACCTTTAAGAAAATGCCTGTGAAAATCGCCGAAAGCAAAAGCCGTGCAGTCTGCTGCAAGGACCATATCCGAGCCTTTGTAGTGAGCAGCATCCGGCGATATCAGATGCATCTGTACCGGCCAGTGTGTCAGCTCCGATTCCTGCTTTTCTGTCGGCTCATCGTTGACAGTGTTCTTTTTGAAAGTCATTGTTTTTGAACCCGGACATCCGCCATGGCATGCTTCGGCCCGCTCCTGATCATCTGCGGCCGGAATCGGGATGCCGTTTTCTTTAAGAAATGCGACTGCTTCATTATAGTACTGGTCCTGTCCATGACTTTTCAAGTGATTTAGGTGGGCAGCTATTGTATTTGCTCCCTGTGTCACAATATTTACCATAACCTTTTTTTCATCATAGGCTTCAGCTTCACGCTTAATAACACTTATGGCGCCTTCAGGGCAGTGACCCAGACATGCACCCAACCCGTCACACATCAGGTCACTTACCAGTCTCGCTTTCCCGTCGATAATCTGAATGGCTCCCTCGGGGCAGTTTGGGATACAGAGTCCGCAGCCTGTGCATTTCTCAGAATCAATTGTGATGATATTACGTTCCATTTATCTCCTCCTTCGGGACTGGTTTCTTTTCCTCATTGTTAAATATGTATCATTGGGGGAGGATAAAAATTGATTCAGATCAAGAAAAGGGGATTTTTTTTGTGGAATAGGATAGAACCGGCTGTCCAGGGGTGGGGGGCTGGTAGAGATGGCCGGCCGGCCGTCTTCTACACAACCACCCATGACTGCCCGTATCCCCCCCGAATTCAGGATTCGATCTGGATATTATCAAAATGCGAATTATTTTATTCATCTTGTCCAAATGAAAAGAGGTGTTTTAATGGATATGCTCAAGATGTTGGATTTTACTGAACTTTTCGGCGGCTTGTCAGAAAAGAGTAAAAGGATGCTGGCAGAGATAGCGATTCCTAAGAAACTCTCTAAAGGAAATACTCTTTTTGTGGAAGGAGATAAGGGTTTTGCGCTCTATCTTCTGGGAAACGGGAGCATTCAGCTGCTGAAATCGGGACCAGAGTCAAAAGAGGTGGTGGTAAAAGTGGTGCGTCCCGGAGAGGTGTTTGGAGAGGTTATTTTATTTGAAAGAGACAAGTACCCTGTTACTGCAGTAGCGGTTAAAGACAGCACGGTATTTGTTCTTCCCAGACATCAATTTTATAGTCTTCTCGACAATGTATCATTCAGGAATGATTTTATAGTATTTCTTATGCATAAACAGCGGTATCTGACTGAGCGGCTGATGCATTTTCAGTCACATTGCGCAGAGCACAGATTTTATCTGTTTTTAAGGGATCATTACGGCAGAAGGGATCATATAAGTCCCGGTATGTCAAAGAAGGATATGGCTGCGGCAATCGGCACTACCCCGGAGACGCTCTCAAGGATCCTGGCGGACCTCAAAAGAGATGGTCTTCTTATCTGGGAAGGTGGTAAAATAGAGGTTAAAAAAGAATACGGGGACACTTTTGATGACAAAGAATGATAGCCGCGATAATCCGCTGAAATTACAAAGCGGGATTAACGGTTTGATTGTAAAGATCTAATTCAGGAGATTCGAATGATTGACATCAGAAATAAGTGGGCGCTGGTCACCGGATCAAGCAGAGGCATAGGCAGGCAGGTTTCACTTGCGCTGGCTGATAAGGGATGCAATCTCATCCTTCACAGCAGAGAAAATACTCATACCGATAAACTTGTCAATGAGGTATCCTCACACGGAATAAAGGTTTTTCAGATCCAGAGTGAGCTCTCCGATATTTCAGCGGTAAAGGCTATGGCGGAAGAGGCAGAAAAATTATCCGGCGGTCTGGATATACTGTATAATAACGCCGCTGTGATGACTCAGTACAGGACCGATATCTATTCGGCCCACGAAAGCGAATACATTAAAAGCTTTACTATAAATACAATTGCCCCGATCATGCTCTGCAATATAATAATACCTAAGATGATAAAGAGGGGTTTTGGTCGTGTTGTCAATGTGACATCGGGAATAAAGGATGAGCCGCAACTGATGCCTTATGCCGCATCGAAAGCTGCGCTTGATAAATATGTATTTGATATGAAAAAACAGCTTGATGGTACGGGAGTGCTCATGAATCTTATGGATCCGGGCTGGCTCAGAACAGACCTTGGCGGTCCAAACGCTCCTGATCCGGTTGAGTCTGTGATCCCGGGCGCAATCGTTCCGGTTTTGCTGGATGATAAATCCTGCGGGAAACTGTTCAGGGCACAGGAGTACAGGGTAAACTGAAACAAGAAATCCGGAAAAGCTTTTTCCCGGAACATGATTAATCAAAGCCTTATCACAGCAGATCAGAATGAGTATGGAACATTAACCTTCTCCACCATATGTTGAGGATAAAAATGCCTGTATTTACCGTTTTATCTGCAGTTCTAATCTTTTTCGGTGCTTCTATTGCTGCAGAAACTGATAAGCCCAAAATAGCTGTCAATGAGCTAAAGGTATATGGGATGCAGATAGAGTCCGCGGAAATATTTTCTGAGCGGCTGAGAACTGAGCTGGTCAACTCAAATGCTTTTCGGGTGATGGAGCGGGCAGAGATGGAGACTATCCTTAAAGAACAGGGATTCCAGAAATCAGGGGCTTGCGATGAATCATCCTGTCTTATTGAAGTTGGTCAGCTTCTTGGAGTGGAGAAAATTGTAGCCGGTTCAGTTGGCAAAATCGGAGATGTTTTTTCAATATCTGTCCGGATCATTAGTGTAGCTACAAGTGAGATCCTGTTTACAGTTTCGGAGGATTTCGAAGGCACACTGCTTGAACTGCTTAAAAAGGTTATTCCCGCAGTAGCATTGAAGTTGGCAGGTGGTAATCCGGCAGTTGAAAAAGAAACAGAACCGGTCAAACCCGCAGTCAGTATACATTTTGTGGAAATACCACCCCGCAGCCCTTCGGCATTATCACAGCAGGATTGCCCAGGAATTCTGGATATGAACAGCCTTCCCGCAATAAAATCTGTTCCTTTCTCAAAAAAGGATAAGAATGCGCTGGCTTATTTTGATTTTGAGGGGAAATCAGATACCCTTACTGATCTTACAGGTAAACATACGGCTATTCTGAAGGGAGCGCAGAGAAAGGCTGGTGTCAAAGGGAATGGTGTTTATCTTTCAGAAAACAGTTATGTGCTTTTCGGTTCGATAATTCCTGATCATTCTCCTGAAGGAACAGTAGAGCTTTACGTGAATTTTTCATCGACATTTAATTTCCAGGGCACATATACGATTTTTGGAAATCGCTCTTCAAGACTGCATTTAATTTACCATAAGGGAACACTTTACTTTCAGAAAAACCATCCTGATAAACATATCTTTCTTTCGAAATCTATTCCTTTTTCTTCCGGTTTATGGTACAAAATTGCAATATCCTGGGGAAATAAGGGGATGCGTCTTTTTATAAATGATAAAGTAGTCTGCTCAAAACCCGATACTTCCGGTTACAGTCTTGAGAGGGCAGAAACAGAAGATATGTCGACTCTGAAAGCTGGTTTGAGGGAATGGTGCTGCCTTGAGCCTCTGGGGATCTACGATCGTCAGAGAAGTTACTGGTTTGACGGCACAATCGATGAGCTTATAATTTCTTCTGTTCAGAAGAATTGAGTGGATAGATTGTTTCTTTGCCTGTGTTAATTACCGGAAGTTCCGGATCCTGTTCCGAGGCCTGACCGTAAGGGAGAGCCTCAACTTTTCAACTCTCTGACCTCGCCTAGTGTAAGTCCTGCAATCCTGCTGATAATTTCATCATTAAGCTCGTTGGCAACCATTTTTTTAACCATTTGTTCGATCTCCTCCCCCCCCTGCCTTTTTCCTCACCTATCCTTAATTTCTTCTTCCCTGCCTCTTCTCTACCTTGTTCCATGCCTTGCTTCATGCCTTGTTCCTTGCCTTTTCTCATGGCCTCAGCAGTAGCCTTCTCCAGCCTCTCTTTAATGAGATCCTAAGAAAACTGTCCCCTGGATTTTTCTCCATTTCTAAGATCTCCTACATACGGTCCTTGAGCTCTTTAAGCAAATACTCTGGCGCCGCACGGTGTGAACCAACAAAATGAAATCAGCCTTTGCTATAAAAGCTGAAGTTTATTGTAAACAAATTCTCTCAGAGCTGTAGCATTGTTCAGTTTCAGTTCTTTTGAGCCAAAGATCAGAGTAACTGTGTGGTGTTTATTGGCTTCTGTAATAAGACTTTCCACAGATACATCGTTATCAGCCAGTTCTTTAGAGTACTTGATTTTAAACTGTTCCCATTTCTCAGGATCATGATTGTACCATTTCCGTAATTCGCTTGAAGGAGCAATGCTTTTAAGCCAGAGATCCACTTTGGCTTTTGCTTTGGAGAGTCCACGCGGCCAGATTCTGTCAACAAGTATACGGAAACCATCATTCTGGTCCGGGGGATCGTAGGCTCTTTTGATCTTGATATCCATAGTATTCCTTTATGACCTTGAGTGTCTGTCTATAATTATTGATTGTAAAAACTGTGCCATTTTTTTCAACCTCTTTGCAGGTTTTCAGATCAAAGAGTTTTAGAATTTTTTGGGAAGAGGAAGCTCTCCCTATAAGAGACATCCGGCGGACATCTTTACCAGTAAGAAGTCGTAAATTGTAAGTCAAGAATCTCAATAAAATTTATTTCATACCTTACATATGCATTCGGGAAGGGACGAAGTGCGTTTAGATCTTGCAGTAGAAAGGGTTAATCAAATCGCAGGTACACCACACCGGTGGAACATCTGTGATTTGTGAAAACCTTTATGCACAAGGGAAAAGCGCAATTTGTCCTGATCCGGGTACATAAGTCAGGTCATATTCCAATATTTTAACGAGAAGCCGGGGAACGCTCTCTTCCAAAAGCTCTTAATCCAACAGTCCCCCTGTAAGTGCATAAAAATATTACAGATTGGCTTTAATGACTCAAAGGAAAACCTAATTTATTCTCTATTGATTTTATATTCCCCGTTAACTTATCGGTCTCCCCTTTTTCATCCTCGATTGTAATGCTGGTTACTATATGAGGCGAAAGCTCACGGATTTTATTGTGACAAACCCTTATAACATTCATCACTTCATCCCACTGCCCCTCCATGCAGGTTCCTGTCGGGGTAACTTTATAGGGTATTTTGCTTTCATGAATGATTTTTAAGGCTCCGGCAAGAGCAGTGCTCATGTGAATTTCACCTATTGGGTAAATCGATAGTTCAAATAACATAGCTCCTCCTTTTATTATGGATGTTATCAATTATTCGCAAGGAGCATACCAGATCAACAGACATAATTGAAATTTGTCCAGAAGCCAGCCCGATTCAAGTAAGTCAATGTTTCACCCCAGAGATGACTTTTGGATTTAACGTGTTAAGTCAGTGTTTCATCTCAGAGGTGACTTTTGGATTTAACATGTTAAGTCAGTATTTCATCTCAGAGGTGACTTTTGGATTTAAGAGTTAAGTTACTCATTCACCCCAGAGATTGCCCCTGCCGGATCTAATATGATTTTTTTGCTACTATTTAAACATACAAGGTGAAATTGTGACTTAAGTGTTAAATTGACTTAACCAATAGAATGTCCACCCAATCGACTTTCAAAACAGACCCAAAAGAGTGATTTCCAGAAAAAAGAAAACATTAATTAAAATTGAACTGCAAATTATAGAAATATGCTGAATATCAATAAAAAAGTAGTTCGCCCCGGAAATGTGGAGGGGGAAAGAGAGTGGGATTCATTTCCATGTTTACATGTTTATGAGTTAACGCGGGCGGGGTTATCTCTATCTCACCCCAGAGATGAATTTGTGACCGTAAGTATTAAAAATGACCAAATCGATAGTATGCCCTCCCCAAAAGCCGGTTCTATCTGATATAAAAACCCTAAAAGAGTAATTCTTAGAAAAAAGAAGGCATTAATTAAAAATGAACCTTAAATTGTAGAAATTTGGTGAATAAAATTAAAAAAGTAGTTCGTCCCTGGAGATATCCCCAGATGAAATAAGAAACCATGTTTTTCAGTCACTAAGTCATCTCTGGGGTACAAGCCATTGAAATGGTTCTCCGCAGTCGCCGCTATGAAGGAGTGTCCTGCCGTAGAATTCATCCCTGAGTCCAGTCACTATATAGATAAGAAGAAAAAAGTAGTCCGTCCCTATCTTCATGCGCAGAATTATGTAACAATGTCCAAAGTTTATTTATATTAATGAATGAAGGGGGAGTTTATTACTCACATCAGGGAGAAATTCATGGGGTTCTCTCTGTGGGTGTTTTATTTGGTAACCTCACCCCCAAACAGTACAACAAACATTTTTCATGAGCCGGTTGATTTTCATTGACGGGAAAATTGAAAGTCTTAAAGCCCATAATGTCGGATAGACCTCATACTGCAATGTAGTATTCGCAGCAATTATTCCGACTATTACCGTCTTCCCACAGTAAAAATCTATCCGGTTTAAATCTAAGATGGGGAGGACAGTCATGGTCCGTAACATCGTTGCATCAGTATTGCTGCTGTCGGCATTCACCGGTTTCACTGAAGAAGTACGGTGGGCTCCACCGCCAAATGATTTTACCTCTGCAAGCCCAAGCATCCCCAAGGGGACTATAACCAGATCGTTAGAGTATTCGTGTCGTTACCAGAAGCGTAAATTCAGCATTTACACCCCACCGGGATATTCAAAAACCCGCGCAGAGAAATACCCGGTTCTCTACCTGCATCACGGTATCGGTGGAAATGAAGTCGCCTGGAGCGGGCAGGGAAGCAATGAAGGCAATGCAGACAGGATTATGGATTACCTCTACGCACAGGATAATCTCGATGTAGTCCCCATGATCGTCGTCATGCCGATGGGAAATATGGAAGGAACAAGTCCTGATGCCTGGCAGAACTTTGAAGCTGTTCTGATTGAGGATCTTGCGCCCTATATCGAAGCAAACTACAACGGGTCTTCCGATCCGAATATGCGTGCTATTGCCGGTTTATCGATGGGGGGCGGACAGACGCTGAACTTTGGCTATAAGAATCCCCATTTTTTCACCTGGATAGGTTCGTTCTCTCCTGCTCCAAATACCAAAGCCGCACAAACAACAATCACTGACATGGATGCAGTAAAAAACAATGTTCACCTGAATTACATCGCTGTTGGAACTTCGGAAGACGCCATTTTTCAGAACCAGGCCCGAAATTACCATAACTACCTCAATCAAAATGGCGTTTCTCCTCTTTATCTTCAGTGGGAACAAGGACTTGGACACGAAAGAAACAACTGGAATCGTCAACTCTACCACTTTGCCCAGCGTCTTTTCAAGGGAATCACCCCAACGGTTAAGCCTGAACTGGCCCGGATATCTCAGACCAGAACATCACCATTGACCATCCAGCGGAGGATCATGCTCGGCAGCGGTAATTCTTACCGGGGAATGCAGATTTTCCGCGAAGAAGCCGACAATGCCGTAACACGGATTTTCTCACTGGACGGCAGAACAGCCGGTACCGTATACCGTATAAGTCAGGAACAACGGTGATAGGAACCGGAGAATAAGTGTATTCCCGGTAACTGCACCCGAGCATGTTTAAGGAAATTTTATCAAAGTAAAACGGCACCCAACCCGGGTGCCGTTTCGTTTTATGATGTCATCATAAATAGGGGACGGACTACTTTTTGTCTTTAGCGAAAAAGCAGTCTGTTCTAATGTGGGGTGAGTGCCTGAAGAAGTCACATTTTACCATAGCAAGTGCTTTAGTGACAATCATAAAGTCCATATTTAATCTCCGGGGTGAGAACTATGGATGCTAAAAATGAAAAAAAACAGTCCATCCCCGGAATCCCGATTTTTCTTGATGTTTCTTTCCTCTTTCCGTAATTTTCTATCAGCTTAAGGACAGGTTTAAATCGCAAAGGTGCGGGTCTATAGTGAGAGTTTTTAATGTCTATCTGGTATTTCCGGCTCTAATCACGCTGTTTATGATTCAGACCCTTCATGCTCTTGAGGCTCTCAGCCCGGATGTGCCGTATTATACATCAATAGTCACTGTTTGGAAAACACAGGATTCAGTCTCGGTAAAAGGTTACAGATCAGCAATCGAGAAGATCGCTGCAGGTTTACCTCTGGAAATAAGAACAGATCTTTTAAACGAGTTAAACCAGTCTGAAATACCAGATTCTTCGACAGCAGCTCTTGAACAAATTTATCTCAAAGCTGCTACAGCCCGTCGATTACAGCTTCTGGAACCCTATCTGCCCGATTCTTCACAGATAGTGTATTCTGCTCATGGTGTATGGACTCAAATTTATTATGATAATGCAAACGAGCGCGGTGGAAACCTGGTACTCATTACAATGAAAGGCGGTGCCGGGACACCGTCGATTCTTGTACAGGGTGAGACTCGCGATCCTGATGTCTCCTTTGATGGAAAACGGGTACTGTACTCGTTCCGTGATATGTCAAGTGGAAAAAACTCTTATCATCTTTACGAAATAGATTTACAGTCCAAAATTTCAAGACAGATAACATCCGGAGGCACAGCTTCTGACTACCGCCACAATTCCGATGTTGACGGAATTTACCTTCCAAACGACGACATCATGTTCTGTTCAACACGCATGGTACAGATGGGAGATTGTCTTGATGACAATTCGGTTACAGCGAATCTTTTCCTCTGTAATAAAGATGGCAGATTCCTCAGAAGAATCAGTTTTGATCAGGCACACATCTGTTATCCATCGGTGCTCTCCAATGGCCAGGTAATCTATTGCAGATGGGATTATAATGATAAGAATCATACCTATGCGCACGGTCTCTTTGTTGTAAATCCAGACGGCACTAAACAGATGGAATTTTATGGAAACAACTCCTGGTGGCCCACAGCACTCTATTATCCACGTGAGATCCCGGGTACACATAAAATTATGGCAATCGCAGGCGGTTATCACTCGGGCCAGGCCGGGATTGTCTGCACGGTCGACCGCAATCTGGGGATTGCCAATGGCGAAGGTATTACGCTTTTAGCACCTGTACGAAATCCAAAGGATGACACAGAGGGAATCTGGGCGAGCAGCCTTGATGGATTGACATTTGAAGAGTACAGGGCCAAATGGGGACCGTATGCATTTGATCCTGCCACTTTTCCCAAACCCGATGCCTATCCTAATGATTACTGGACCTCCGGTCCCTGTATCTGGCCATATCCTCTGGATGAAAACTGCATGCTCGTTTGTTGGAACAACGGGCTGTTGTTTATGACCGTGTCCGGACAGAAAGAGCTTATTTGTACAGGTCCGTGCGCATCACCCCGACTGGTCACCGGGCGTCCTAAACCGACAGTTATAGCTGATAATGCCGATTGGGGCAAAAACACTGGAATTTGTCAGATCATGAATATATACACCTCTCAGGATCCACTTCTAAAAGGTATCCTTCCGGGAACAATAAAGCGTCTTCGTGTCGTGGCACTTGAGTACCGAACCGGTCCATCTTCAGGGGCAGGTGGTATGAATTGCGGGCCCGGAAGCATCAACAACGGAGGAGCAACAACCCCGATACCCATTGCAACTGTTGGAGCATCCTGGGATGTCAAAAAAATCATTGGTGAAACACCTGTTGAAAGCGACGGGTCGGCTAGCTTTTATGTACCTGCACGTACACCGGTTTACTTTCAAGCTCTTGACGAAAAGGGGCATGTCGTCCAGACTATGCGCTCATGGGCAACCATTATGCCCGGAGAAGTCAATAGCTGCATGGGGTGTCATGAATCAAAGCTTACTACACCTCAGCAACCGACATCCATACCAATTGCTGTAAAACGTGGCCCTGTTCCTTTGGATTCCTTTTATGGTCCACCTCGCGGATTCAGTTTTACAAAGGAAATTCAGCCTATTCTTGATGCCAAATGCGTTGCTTGTCACAATGAGACAACCCCTGACGTATTAGATTTAAGCAGAGGAACAGTCGAACTGCCTCTGGGGCCGGCTGGATCATGGACAAAATCGGGACGGACATCATCAAAGGCATATCAGAACCTGGTAACTACGGAAGACTGGGATTACAGAGGTAAATACGTCTGGTGGCAGAGTGCTGAGGATTCACCATTATTGCAGCCACCATACAGAACCGGCGCATCCAGGAGTCCTCTCATCAGTCTTTTAGATGCTGGACACAATTCTGTCACTTTAACAAAAGAGGAATACGATAAAATTTGTGCCTGGATCGACATTGGGGTCCCTTCCTCGGGAGACTATTGTGAGGGACTGACAGAACCATGGGTCAGCCAGATTGCGGCCCGGGAAGCTGAAAGGCGCAATTGGGAAGCCCAGGAGAAAAGAAACATCAATGACCTTCTGGGCATTCCCAATGCTGAAATCCAAAAACCTTCATCATCAAAGGGCAGATTTAATAACCAGATTCAGTTACGGGCATATCTCAACCCGGTTTCTGATATAATGGTTTTGCAGTTCACCATCCCTGATGCTGAAGTATCTGCTCGAAAACCTCAGGAGCAATGGTCACTGGCATTATTTGATTGTGCCGGTCGCTTATTAAGAAATATTACCCGGGGTTCAATTAAAACCGGTCAACAACGGGTATACGTAAAGCTCAGAAATGATCAAAAAGCAGTACTCTCCCATGGAACATATTTCTGCACGCTGCAAACCCCGGGATTGAAAAGAACGGTAAAAATCGTTTTAGTGGACAGATAAACGGGAAGAGGGTAAAGTAAAACATGCCCCCTTCACAGAAAAAATGGTATTTTTAGTTTTCAAGATCGTATTACGTCTCAACAGAGGAATGAACAATTGATTGATCTCATATCTAAAATGACTGAGCAGCCGCTTATATTCGACGGCGCCATGGGTACCGTGATCTACGACCGCGGCATCTTTATCAACACCTGTTTTGATGAACTTAACCTGACAAACAGCAAGCTGATCCAGAAGATACACAGCGAGTATGTTGAGGCCGGAGCCCAGGTATTGGAAACAAACACTTTCGGTGCAAACCGCATAAAGCTGGCAGCTTTTGGATTGGCAACAAAAGTCGATGAAATCAACTCTGCAGCGGTAAGATGCGCAAGAGAAGCAGCCGGAGATGATATTTATGTTATTGGATCGGTGGGTCCGTGCACCAAATCTTCTGAGATACTGCAATCTGCCAGCATAAACGAAGTGCAAGAGGCTTTCAAAGAGCAGATCGCTTCATTGGTCAAGGCTGGTGTTGATGGAATAATCCTGGAGACTTTCTCGAAGCTTGATGAGCTGGACCTGGCAATTAAAGCGGCAGAAAGCTTCGATGTCCCCCTTATAGCATCCTTTACTGTCGGGCATGAAGGGTTGACAATTACCGGAACCCCGGCAACGGCAGTCGTGGATTTTCTCGATCAGAACAAAAGGGTACAGGCAATCGGAATCAATTGCGGAACCGGTCCCGCAGGTGCTTTTTCTACGCTGGAAAAAGTCATCTCCAGATCCCATAAGCCTTTTATTGTCATGCCCAATGCAGGAATGCCCCGGGATGTAGGCGGCCGCATGCTTTATCTAAGCAGCCCGGAATATTTTACTACCTATGCTATACGTTATATCGAGCTTGGCGCAAGAGGAGTCGGCGGATGCTGCGGAACAACGGCTGCACATATTAAAATGATGAGCCGGTCGATTAAGACAATGAGCGGTGTTAAAAAATATATAGAGGTGAAATCTCATCAAACCGATGCTGCTCCTGTATCGATGGTAAAACCTTCTGATAAGTCCCGCTTTGCAGCGAAACTGCTTTCAGGGCAGAAAGTGACTTCGGTGGAGCTGCTGCCTCCCCGCTCAATTGACATGAGTGGAGTACTGGAAAAGGCAAAGCTGTGTGCAGAAAAAGGTATCGATGTCATCAATATTCCCGATGGTCCACGTGCAAGCACACGTGTCTCCCCGATGATAACCGCTATTGCGATGCTCCGCGATGCGAAAATTGAACCGGTGCTCCATTACTGCTGCAGAGACCGTAATCTTATCGGCATGCAGGCTGATCTGCTGGGTGCTTATGCTGCCGGAATCCACAACTTGCTTATCATCACCGGAGATCCACCCAAACTCGGAGATTACCCCGATGCTACCGGGGTTTTCGATGTGGATTCAATCGGACTGACCCAGGCAGTTACAAATATGAACAGGGGAATTGACGTAGGCTGTAACCCTGTCAATCCACCAACCGGCTTTTTCACCGGTGTAGGCGCCAATCCCTGTGCTGTTGACATGGAGAGAGAAATCGAACGTTTCAGGCGGAAGGTCGACGCAGGTGCGGAATTTGTAATAACCCAGCCTGTATTCGATATAAATGCGCTCTTCCGCTTTCTGGACAAAGCCCGGGATATTACTCAGATTCCGGTAGTGGCTGGTGTGTGGCCGTTGACCAGCTTTAAAAATGCGGAATTCATGAATAATGAGGTACCTGGTGTAGTCGTACCTCAATCTATTCTGGAGCGTCTTAAAAAGGTCACTACCAAAGAGGACGGGGCCAGAATGGGAACAGAGATCGCCATGGAAATCATAGATTCCATCAGCCCGCGGGTCAGCGGATTTCAGGTAAGTGCGCCATTTGGCAAAGTAGAATTGGCACTTGCTGCACTGGGAAAGTAGAAGCCGCTCCGCTTGACCTGGTATGGCTGTCTTCTCAAAAAGCTGCAGAGATATCCTGAAGTGGTCCACTTATTTGCAGGAATGATGGTGCTAAGAGGTATTTTACCGATTGGCCCGGATTCCAGAGGACGAGGAATCTATATTCAAGCCAAAATCCGGTCATTTTCAGTGATCATGATCATTTCAGATAACTCCCCGGGGGAAAAGGTCTTATGAGAATTATTTCAGTTGCATTGGTGGTAATAGTTCAGATCGCAATTTTTTCGGGATGCCAGAAGGGCGCACCTGAAAACAGGATCCAGAAAGAGACAGATGCTGTATCGGGCATCAACTATGCCGCTTTACAGGAAAAAGCCGCCGCATTTGTTCCCTCAATCGGAAAGTCAGGCGGGGAAATTGTATTATCAACTTTTTCCGACCCTAAATCTTTCAACCCCATCACCTCAACTGAAAACACCACCACTGAATTTACATCGTACATCTTTGAGGGGCTGGTCAAAGCAAACGGCGTTACACTGCTTCCTGAACCTAATATGGCTGACACCTGGTCGGTTTCCGATGACGGACTGGTGTGGAATTTTCATTTGAGGTCCGGTGTAAGATGGTCTGACAGCGTGCCATTCAGTGCATATGATGTCGAGTTTACTTTTAACGATCTGATTTATAATCCGGCAATTAAACCCAACTCTTCAAGAGACATCTTTTTGGTTGACGGGAAGAAAATCGATGTCAAAGCCATCGACAGCTCCAATGTCCGGTTCACTCTTCCCTTCCCTTATGCACCTTTCCTGCGGACCATGTCACAGGAGATCCTTCCCAGACACAAATATTCAAAGATCGTCAAATCGGGCAAGTTTACAACTACACTCGGTATTCAGACTAACCCTGCAACAATCGTTGGTACAGGCCCGTTTCTCCTTGATTCTTATGTGTCTTCACAGAAAGTGGTTTTCAAACGAAATCCCCTTTACTGGAAAACTGACAGTGCGGGTAACAAACTTCCATACCTCGACAGAGTTGTTTACACTATCGTAGCAGACCAGAATGCCGAACTGCTTCAGTTCAAACGCGGCGAAGTCGATTACCTGATGGCCAAAGGCGAGGATTTTCCCGGACTCAAAAAAGACGAGCAGGCCGGTACCTATACGGTGTATCGTCTCGGCCCGGCTACTGGAAGCAATTTTCTGTTTTTCAACATGAACACAGAGCATGACCAGTCAGGCAAACCATATGTTGATAAAGTGAAGCTTTCATGGTTCACAAATGCCAATTTCAGGAGAGCAGTCGCGCATGCTCTTGACAAACAAAATATGATCAGGATTGTGATGAACGGTCTCGGATACCCGCAATGGTCCCCGATGACCCCTTCAGAGGGCTTCTTCTATAATGATAAAACCACTCAATACAGTTATGATATGCAGAAAGCAAAAGAAATCCTGGCAAATGAGGGGTTCAGCGACAAAAATGGTGATGGCTTTATAGATGATAAAGACGGCAACACAGTCGAGTTTTCTTTTGTCACAAACAGCGGCAACAACGTAAGAGGGAAAATCGCTGAAATCATCCGCAAGGATCTCGAAGCCCTGGGAATGAAGATTCATTACCAGCAGCTCGAGTTCAACAGTCTTGTCCAGAAAATTGATAATCCTCCTTATGAATGGGATGCCATACTCATGGGACTCACTGGTGGTGTAGAGCCTCATTTCGGGAAAAATGTCTGGCATTCAAGCGGCGGTCTTCACATGTGGTTTCCCCGCCAGCAAAAGCCTGCAACCGACTGGGAAAGAAAGATTGACAGTCTCTTTGATATCGGAGTCAAAGAAGTTGATACAGAAAAGAGAAAGATTATCTACGATCAGTGGCAGCAGATTGTCTCCGATCAGCTTCCGATGATCTACACCGTTCTTCCCGAACGGATCCTTTGCATATCAAATAAATTCGGCAACCTTAACCCGTCGCTTAACGGCGGACTGCTCCATAATCTTGAATACATTTACATTAAGTAGTCTGGAAATCCTGAATACATTTGAAATGCCGGTGGATACGGCGACAAAAATATGAGAGATGAACTTATCAGGCGGGCGCTGGTTTCCATACCCCAGCTCCTGCTGATGTCCTTTATTACTTTTCTCTTCATTGATCTTGCTCCGGGCGACATCCTGGCCAAATACCGTTTTGACCCCCGGATAAGTGCCGAAACTGTAAAGCAGATTGAAGAGAAGTATCATTTTGATAAACCGGTTCTGGTCCAGTACGGGCACTGGCTCTGGAGGACCATAAACCTTGACCTTGGATATTCTTTTTCGCGGGAAGCCGAAGTGACGGGTGTGATTGCAGAACGGCTGTTTAACACCTTTCTTCTGTCATTCTTTTCCATAATTTTCACCTGGCTCATAGCGATTCCGCTGGGCATTTACGCCGCAGTGAAGCAGTATTCCTGGGGAGACAGAATCATGTCGGCGATCTCTTATTTCGGCATGTCGCTTCCCAGCTTCTTTCTTGCCTTGCTTCTGATGTTTCTGGTATATGCTGGTCGGGATCTGCCGCTTGTATCATCAATTCCGATCGGGGGGATGATCTCCCCGGGGTATGAAAACATGAGCACCGCCGGTAAAATTCTTGACCGGGCGGCGCATATGGTTTTACCGGTGATAATCCTCACTATCGGGGCACTTGCCGGCCTGCAGCGTATCAGCCGCGGCAATATGCTCGAGGAGCTTCGCAAACAGTACATAGTAACCGCCCGTGCCAAGGGACTTCCTGAGCACAAAGTCATTTACGGCCACGCTTTACGCAATGCGATCAATCCCCTCATAACGCTCTTTGGTTTTGAGTTTTCATCACTGCTCAGCGGCGCGGCACTTCTGGAGATAATTGTAAACTGGCCCGGTTTGGGCAGTCTTATGCTTGCCGCCGTAAGGGCGCAGGATACATTTCTGGTCATGGGTAGTATGCTTATGGGCGGAATAATGCTTATTTTAGGAAACCTGATCTCCGACATTCTGTTAGTTATAGCCGATCCAAGGGTAAGAAAAGCATGAGGCTGTTTAAAAACAACAGAGCAGCTGCCAAGTTTTTCCGGCATCCGCTTGTATGGCCCGGGCTGATAGTGCTTGCTATTCTTTACCTGACTATGTTTTTTGCCGAGTTTATCGCTCCTTATGACTTTGACAGCGGCAACAGAGAAAATTCTTATCAGCCGCCAAGCAGAATTCATTTTATCCATGATGGCCGCTTCTCTTTTCGGCCATTTGTGTACCCTTATTCATTTGGTTTCAATGAATTCTTCGAACGGGTTTACGTTGAAGACCGCACAAAACCTGCACCGCTCTCCTTTTTTGTAAAGGGTGATAAAGTAAAGCTGTGGGGAATCATACCTATCACTCGTCACCTTTTTGGAACAGAATCAGAAAAAAACGGTGTCAGAATTTACCTTTTCGGGGCAGATGCTGTTGGAAGGGACCTGTTTTCCCGTATAGTGTACGGATCGAGGGTTTCACTGACTATCGGGTTTCTTGGCGTAGCAATAACCGCACTTCTGGGGTTTTTTGCAGGTGGGATCTCGGGGTTCTATGGCGGAAAGACAGACTGGCTAATCATGCGTTTTGCCGAATGCTTCATGCTTGTGCCCTCTTTTTTCCTCATGCTTGCTCTACGCAGCGCCTTTCCGATGAAACTTTCCTCAACGCAGGTTTACCTGCTTATTGTAGTAATTCTAAGTCTTATCGGATGGGCAGGATTTGCGCGTGTGATAAGAGGTATGGCATTATCTATCAGCAAGAGAGATTTTGTAACTGCCGCCCGGGCTCTGGGAGCATCTGATTTCCGCATCATTTTCCAGCACATTCTTCCCCAGACACTCTCCTATGCCATAGTATCGATGACTCTTTCCATTCCCGGCTACATTTTAGGTGAATCGGCACTGAGTCTTATAGGCCTTGGAATACAGGACCCTCAGGCAAGCTGGGGCAATCTTCTCAGTGCAGCGATGAATGTTTCAGATATTCAGTATCATCCCTGGATACTGATCCCAGGACTCTTTATCTTTTTAGTAGTGATGGCTTTTAATTTTGTGGGTGATGGATTACGGGACGCACTTGATCCAAACAGATAGCCTGCGGTGAGAAGGATAAATTGCTGTAACCTTGTTCGCGGAAACACCCCAGAGATGATATTGCAATTTAAGTCAGACTCACCCCAGAGATGAAATAAAAACTTTGGATTTTAAGTCATTAATTCATCTCTGGGAAGCTTCAGAGCCTATCCTTCAAAGGAGTTAATTGTTAGTTGGAGGCAGCTTGAATCAACAAAGTTTGTTTTCCATCTGCAGGTTCTCAGGTGCGGGCACAAAAAAAGGCAATACAGATTACTGCACGTTCGAATAATCGAAACAGTACACCGTAGGATCTGTTTTTTATTTCATCTCAACGGGAAATTTTATGTAGCGCAAACCATCTCTTTAAGTAACTCCAGCCCCACTATTCTCTTACTCCTGGAG
>CAYLVN010000011.1:0-19544 GCA_964387115.1 uncultured Fibrobacter sp. | reverse complement strand
GCGTAAAACCCCTGCTTTTCTTCATTCCGTTTTAAACCTGCCTGAATTTTTTTTGCCAGATCATTTTTGTTCATATAACCTGTAGAGCCTTTCGGATCCACTCCTCGACAGCCGTATCACCGCTCAATGTCTCCTCAACCCTGCAGAGAGCCTTCTCCACCTGCTTATCATTATACCCTAAAGAAACCATCGCTGCAAAGACCTCTTCACGTTTTCCCCTGATGAATGTATTGCCGCCTGTCTGTATGCTGCGCGCCTGAGTAGTCGTGGATGATTTCCCTACTTTCCCCTTAAGCTCTATCAGCAGCCTTGAAGCGGTCTTTGCACCGACACCGGGGATTTTTTCAAGCCTCGCGGGATCAGAGGCATTAACGCATGAGATCAGATCGTTCGCTGAAATTCCTGACAGAATGTTAAGGGCTACCTTGGGCCCTATCTTGGAGATACCTATAAGCAGTCTGAAAAGTTCCCGTTCTTCTTTAGTGAAGAAACCGTAGAGCTTGTGAGCATCTTCCCGCACATGATAGTGGATATTGAGAAATACACTCTCACCGGGCAGCGGAAGTTTCTCATAGGTGGAAAGAGGTATACTGACTGCGTAACCGACTCCGTGTGCCTCAACCGACACGCTGGAGATCTCCTTATTGACGAGTGTTCCCCTGATAAAATCAATCATTACCTTATCCCCAGTGCCGCGCATCCTGCCCTGTTGAAATCACACAGAGCGACTGCAAGAGCATCGTAAGTGTCAGTTTTCTCGTGAACGCCCACATTCGGCAGAATCATCTTTACCATATAGGCAACCTGCTCTTTTGAGGCGTTTCCGTTACCGGTGACAGCCTTCTTGATTTCCCTTGGAGAGTATTCCAGAACCGCTGCACCCGATTTTCTTGCAGCAAGCATTGCAACTCCTCTGGCGTGTCCAAGTACTAAAGTAGTATGAACATTCTTGCCGTAAAAAGCCTCCTCAATACAGACCCTCGATGGTTTGTAAAGAGACATCTTCTCACAGAGTTTATCGTATATACTCTCCAGGCGATCTGAAAGATGAAGATTGGTGCTTGTGCCAATTACCCCTGCATCAAGAAAGGATACGGAGTTATTTGCTACTTTTACAACTCCGTATCCGGTTAAAGCCGTTCCAGGGTCAATGCCGAAAATGACCATTACACTGCGTTCTCCAGGTCCGAATCGGCGATATCAAAGTTCGCATAGACATGCTGAGTATCATCGAGATCATCCAGTGCCTCCATGAGCTTCAGGACTTTGGAGACGTTTTCTCCCTCGACCTTGACAGTGTTCTCAGGTATTTTGGTCAATTCAGCTGAAGCGGGCTGAATATTGAGCTTGCCAAGCGCCTCTTTTACAGGATCGAAAGCATCCGGGGCGGTCATGATTTCATACTCTTCTCCATCAAGAACCACATCTTCAGCTCCGGCTTCCAGGGCAGCCTCCATAAGCTGATCCTCTGCTATGGCATCAGAGGAAACCCTGATCAGCCCTTTGGATTTGAATATCCATGAAACAGAATTGCTCTGACCGAGATTGCCGCCATGTTTTGAGAGTGCATGACGCACCTCGGAGACGGTTCTGTTGCGGTTATCGGTCATGCATTCGATCATCACCGCGATCCCGCCCGGTCCGTAACCTTCAAAGGTGATCTCTTCATATGAGACACCTTCAAGCTGACCGGTTCCTTTCATTATTGCGGATTCGATATTTTTGTTTGGCATGTTGGCCTGACGGGCACTTCCGACAGCGGACCTCAGGCGGGGATTTGAATCGGCATCACCGCCGCCCACTCTGGCAGCGATGGTTATTTCCCTGATCAGACGGTTAAAAAGTTTCCCTCTTGCCGCATCAGCCTTGCCTTTTGATCTTTTAATGGTTGCCCATTTGGAATGTCCTGACATGTATGTTCTCCTTTTTCATTGTCTGTTAATAACTGCTCTGTTGATATGCATCTTTCTTCTAATTACAGACAGTCTGGCGGATGAAACAGGAGCCCGTAATCTTGCACAGGCACGGAAGTCCTGAAACGGGGAAGAATTTTACACAGTATTTTCATTTAGCAAGATTCTCCAGAGGTATCTTTTCAATTGCAGGAATCTGGTTCCCCAGAAATGATGACGCCTGAGATTCGAAACTTTGCGTCAGATCGGTAACAATAAAACGACTGGAGGCAAGCCCTCCAGTTTTAACATCTGAGAGTGAATGGAGCGCATTCAGGATATCCTGAGCCTCTTTTGCAGCCCATAAGGCACTGTCAATAAGCTGGATTCTGGTCCCGACAGTCCCCTGAATGGTTTCCATGAGCATCGGGTAATGGGTGCAGCCAAGAATCAGACAGTCCACGCCCAAATCAATCATTTCGTACAGATAGTACTGTGCGGCAAGCCTGGTTATATCATGATCGGCCATACCCTCTTCCACAAGCGGCACAAAAAGCGGGCAGGCCTTTGCATATACCTTAATGCCGGGATCGATATTCTGCATTGCACGGGCATAGGAACCGGTGCGTACCGTAGCAGATGTGCCGATAAGGCCGACTTTTCTTTCGGCTGTGCGAAGCACCGCGGCACGTGCACCCGGAAGCACCACTCCAATCACAGGTATTTCCTTTATCTCCTTTGCGATGTGATCAAGAGCAACCGATGAAACCGTGTTGCAGGCGACTATAAGCATCTTTATGTCCATTTCCATAAGGAAACGGGCATCCTGCATCCCGAATTTGGTAATGGTGTCGTCGGAACGCCCCCCGTATGGACATCGGGCCGTATCACCCAGGTAAATAATTTTCTCCCCGGGCATCAGACGGAACAGCTCTTTTGCGACCGTCAAGCCACCAAGGCCCGAATCAAATACACCAATGGGTCTGGAATCACTCATAATCCACTCTCGTATTTATCCTGAAAACTTGTTACCGCCTCAAAAATGGCTTTGGCCATCTCTTTTTGAAAGTTTTTATCTGCAAGAAGTTTTTCCTCTGCCACGTTTGAAAGAAAACCGGCCTCAATAAGAACAGAGGGCATATAGGTACCGTTTAAAACCCAGAAGTTGGCCTGTCCGACTCCAAGATGAAGTTTGGAGATCTTTTTATTCAAAGATACATTGAACTTCTGGTCAAGCAGGATGCAGAGATCCTGACTCTCCCTCAAGTATTCGTTTCCCGCAAGGTCAATAAGCACATTTTGAAGGCTGCTGTAGTTCTGGGGCCGCTCTTCCAGTTCAATGACCGCATTTTCACGCATGGCCACCAGTTTATCTTCTTCATTTTTTGCCTGAGAGAGAAAGTAAATCTTATAGCCTTTTGCGGTCTCTTTCCTTTTACTGGTACCAGGAACCGCATCTGCATGAATGCTGATAAAAAGATCTGCCTTTTTATTGTTCGCAAATTTTGTCCGTTCACTTAACGGGATAAAGACATCCTTATCTCTTGTCATGTAAACGTTCAGGTCGGTTTTCATCCTCATCAGTTCTCTCAGATACAAACCTATCCCCAGCACTACATCCTTTTCCCTGACACCTTTTGCACCTATTGCCCCCGGGTCCTTTCCGCCATGACCGGGATCTATTACGATGGTCTTTATTTTCTGTGACTGAATATCAATCACTCCGGTTTTCTCCTTTACCGGTTTAGTAACCGGCTTAAGCTGCTTTAAAGAAACCATCAGTGTTTTAGTATCCTGAACATAGTCTATTTCCGGCTCTTCTATCTGCGATGCAAGAATTACAGAAATCTGTGCGGATTCCTTGAACTGGACAGCAGAAACCGATTTCACAAGCCCGACTCTCCCCTGCTTTATCTTCTGGGTATCGATGGTTCCGCCGAAAAAATTCAGGGTTAAATTGGGATAGTAGTAAATAAAGTCGAATGGAAGAGAATCGGAAAGGTTGACAGTTAGAAGCGTACCGTTCTGTTTTTTATCACAGAGAACAGAGAGGATGGAGAATCTGGACTTGCTGGCGCTTATTGTACCGGTAGAGCTGTTGAGCCGCAGGGCATCACCGGAATCCCCGAAGATCTCTGAGGCGATCTGGAGTGGAATGTAAAGAGCACCGCCGTGACGGACCGGTGCTGATTGAAGCTGGAAGACTTTGTCATTAACGGTGTAGAAACGGTTATCCTGAATAAAGGACATCCGGGTTGTATTAAGTGTGCATGAGAGCCTCTGAGTGAAACGGTCCCACTGCCACCTGTACCCGAGTGCATCACAGATTCCAGTTATCGCCACCATTCTGGAACCGGAGATCTCCTTTACAGGAACTGAACGCCACACACCAGGGGCATCTTTAGAAACCGGGGCCTGAGCAAAAGAGGGGATTAACCCGAAAAGCAGAAAAACAGCTGAATAGAAAAGTTTCATACCTGGTTAACGCTTCCTCATTATCAGAGCAATTTTCTTTTTTGATTCTTCCTTGGCAATTTTCTGACGCTTATCATATTTTTTCAAGCCTTTGCACAAACCGATCTCTACCTTCACCCACTGGTCCTTGAAATACATGGAAAGCGGAATGAGAGTCAGCTGTTTGCGTTCAACTTCGCTGCAAAGATGCATTATCTGACGTTTGTGGAGAAGAAGCTTTCTTTTCCGTATGGGATCGCCTATCGAATATGCGCCCATCCTCTCGTAAGGACTGATATGAAGGTTTATGATGAAGATCTCTCCATTACTGCATTGAGCATAGCTCTCCGCCAGATTAACCTTTCCGGCCCTGATCGATTTAACCTCTGCGCCACTGAGGGCTATGCCGGTTTCAACCTTTTCCAGGACCTCATAATCATGAAATGCCTTACGATTCTGCGCCACTGTTTTCATCGCCTAAAAATAGTTCCAGCCTGATCAGGTAAGCAATCAAAGAGTACCTGGTACCTAACTTATGTATCCGGGAAGGGATGAAGTGCGTTTAGAGCTTGTAGCAGAACGGTTTGGATAAATCGCAGGTGCAGCCTTTATGCACAAGGATAAGTGGTTTCACTTTTATTGGAATGAGTGAGTTGAGATGGATTGGCTTCCGGCCTTCGCCGGAATGACGACAACACCTTCTCGAAGTATCATGCTGTTGAGAAACGGCATCTCAGGAATATTGGAACAGGATCACCTTTACCTGGATACAGGCTTCAATTCCGGATACTTTGTTTCCCATGAACCATCGCCCCCCCTTTTCTCGACCCTGACAATCCCCTGATGTTCCCACCATGTGTATTCTCTATCATCGGAATATCTCACGCCTGAAGCAGATACTAATTGAGGCAATGTGATTACTTTTCCATCGGGAAAAGTAACCTTCACAAAATTCAAACTTCCATCCGAAAGTCCTCCATACCTCGCTGCGAATCGATCTTCTTTTTCACTTTCGTAATAGACTTCAGGGTTTAATTTAACTGTCAACTCCGGCTTTGACACGCAAAAGCAGGTCATCAGCAACGCAACACCGAAAAAGGCCTTTTTCATGTTTCGGTTCCCCCGGCCACTATTATCTACCAATGTTTTATTAAGCTGATCTGTAGACCGATTCAATCAGGAATATATCCGCGTTCTCTATTTTGCGGCCAATGCTGATTTTTCATCTTGATAAAAGGTTATAAGCCTCTCTACATCAAACAGTTCAAGAGTTCCCCTTACCATCTCTGCGGCACCGAATCCTCTGCACGATACGCCGGTGGATTTTATGACGGTTATCAGATCAAAGAGGATAGAAGAACCGGTAGCATCAATCATGTCAAGAGATGAGAAGTCGATCAAAAAGAGATCCGTTCCAGGCTGCGGCTTATACTGCAGGCATTTTGAAAAATCCTGTCCATCTACCATTTCACCCGAAAGAGTAATATGGCAGATTCTGTTCTCCACCTGTGCCAGAAATACAAACTCACCTTCGATCTGCGAACTCTTCTGGTTCCAGACGTCCTCTTGAAGAACTTCAAATTCGACCTCAGTTGAGAAGATTTGAAACACCTTATCAAGATTCAAATCAGTAAGCAGTTCGCGGATACTTGCAGATACATTTACAAGCACCAGGTCACCACCTCTGAACATGATTCTCTTACGCAAAGTAAGCATCAGCCGCAGCCCGGAACTGAACAGATTGTAGGTTTTTGAAAGGTTGAGCACGATGCGTTTTATATTGCTGTTCGTCTTTTTCCTGATAACAGCCTCGATTTCCCTGCTGTTGTACATGGTTATAGCATCGGGCAGCTCCACCCATAGATCACCGAATCTCTCCTCGACAGGTACTTCTTTAATAATCATAAATATCAACCTCTTTTAATCAGAAATCACTACATTTTCTTCGTTAAGTCTGAAACACCGGTTACTGATTTTACCTGTAATGTGTTCAATGCTTCCGTAAAGATTTATTGATGTCCCGGGATAGCCGTTTCCGTGTACCTTTATGTATCCCTTGTATTCCTTCGGTGTAATAATCTCCACCATCAGCGACTCTTTGTTCTGCTGTATATACCTGATCTTACGGTTCAGGTCATTGTATGTATCCACCAGTTTCTTTACATCTTCTCTGACTTTGCCGGAAGCCGATTCCCCGGTACGCTTGAGCACCGAAGCCCTGGCTTTCAGCTGTTTTTCAACAGGCTGAATTTCGACCATGAGCTTTGATTCAAGCTCTACGAGCTTCTTCATCTTTTCTTCCAGCATTGCTTTCTGTTTGTCATATAATATTATTCTGGTCGATGTTCCCCGTTCATTTCCCACATGACGAACCGATATCTGGTTCTCCGCTTTAATTACCCCGCCTATAATGTTGCAGCCCACCGAGGAGGCTTCAAGAGCAGCACAGATGCACTCACAGTGCAGCAGGTATTTATTGACACTTATAGTTCCCTCTGACATTATGCGGCTCTCCTGTGCAAAGGAGATCTGCACTCCGGTTTTGGCGCTGACAAGAGTGTCATTCTTGCCTATTATTCCCTTCTCCACAGTGATGTTTCCATTTCTGGAGATAAGACGTGCCGATTCGATATCACCCTTGATATGAATATTTCCGTCTGCCTCAATTGTAAAACCGGGCAGGACATTTCTGTTTACAAGTACATCACCTGAGTATTTTATGTTTCCGACACTGAAATCGACATTTCCGGAAATATGGAGCAATTCAACAACACTGAGCAGGTAACCCTCAAGACAGATTATTCCTGTTTTTGTAGCAACCAGCATCTTTCCCTCATCGACAATCTCGGTATTGCGTCCGCGCGGAAGCTGCTTGTCCTTTCCTGCAAGCGGTGGAATCGGCTTTCCGTTGACTGAGATTCCAGGTGTACCTTTTGTCGGGAATGTTTTTATCGCAAGCACCTGATCCATGCTCACCGATGTAAATGTCTGAATATTACGATAATCGACACTGCCGTTTTCCCTTATATGCGGATGTATCTCGGGATTGACAAGCACTTTCAGCTCTATAGTTGCATCCTGACCATTTTCCGGAGGTGTTGCCCTGGCGACTTCCACAGCAGTGTCAAATATTTTCTGTTCAACCATAGACTTTATGGCTTCTGCGATTATGCCGTGTGTGATCCCCCTCTTTTTAAGAAGAAAAAGGATCATACTCTCTGAGATTTTCCGATCTTCAAAACTCAGATATCCGGAGCCTATATTCAGGCTGACTTTAAAAGCAGAAATTTTCAAATCAACGAATTTTTCAATTTCGGGATCATAGTATTCAAATAGTGGTCCTACAAACTGAAATTCCCCTGTGGATTCCTCTACTGCAGCCTTTAAGAGAGCCTCATCCAGATTAAGCACCATTGCCTCATTAAGCAGTTCAATAATATGCTCAACCCGGATAGAATCTCTTTCAATCCTGGTAAGTTTAATATAGAGGCCATCAGGGCGCTCTTCAACTGCAAAAAACTGTTCTAAAGGATTTTTCACAGACCACAGCCTTCATACCACAGGTTTCTTATTACCTGACTTATGCATCCGGGAAGGGACAAAGTGCATTTAGACTTTTCAAAAATATTTGCACAAATCACAGTTGCACCATACTGGTGGTACAGCACGGTTTGGTAAAGTCTTTATGTACAAGGAACAGCAACCGGGCCCTGATCCGGGTGTTTAAGTCAGATATTACATTATATTAATACAGGAAAGTTTATTTCAAGCTAAACAGAGTCTTTCAACATACGCTCAATTGAAGATGCACAGATTTCTGCCCCGTCAGAATGAAGCACGGGCAGCTCATCCATGGTGGTAATACACTTTAGAGACTCTTTCCAGCTCAGACTCAGGAACTGCTCCTCTGTGAGACATATTCCCCCACCCCAATCTGAAACTGCTTTTTCAAGTATGGGGTATTCAGCAAAATGTTTCCTTGGAAGGTAAAGAAGCGGTACTCCGTTAAGAAAGCATTCTGAAACGACACCGTAACCCAGCTTACTTATTACCAGATCGGAAGATGCTGTAAGGTCCTGATACCTGAAATTTTTTTTATCGATTATGTGATAGTTTGACGGGCCTGGTGACAAGGGGTTAAGCCCTATGAACTCCCAGTCTTTAAATTCAGAGAGCCTTTCCCAGTCTGCCCCGTTCATCCCGAAGTCTCCGATGTATATGAGTCCCAGTTTTTTCCGGGGACTTATGCCGTATTTTTTAATCACCTGTTCTTTGACATTCGAGCCTCTTCTGCCGACCACAGGAACAGTTTTTCTCTCCCGGAAATATGGCATCTGCAGAGATGGCTCAAGCGCAAGGAGCAGGTCTGCAAAGCTGTACTGAATACGGATCTGCTTTAGCAGAGGCAGGTACTCCGGATAATACTCTGCATACTCCTGGTAAATATCGAGCCAGGTAAAATTTGAGACTGCAACAGACGGTATTCCGAGGTTCCTGGCGACTTCAAAGGCAAAAGGGGTAATATCACTTACTATGCAGTCTGCCCTGTTTTCTCTACACCATGAGAGTTCTTTTTGCAGCAGTGTTGAATTTTTTTTAGCGATAGCATTGTATGCAGAGAGAGTCTTTTCCATATCGACAGTGACGCTGCTGGACTGGATGCAGCCGCAGTCAAATTCCCCGGGTACACATGAAAAGGGTCTTGAGAGTTCTTCATGAAAGAAGCTGGAAGGGATATTTGTCCGGAAAGTGATTTTTATTTCAGGGGAGATTCTGTTTGCTATGGCGGCAGATCTTACAGCATGACCATACCCGTGAGCCGTAATAAAATAAACAATATGCACAACTTGTTCCGTCCTGATCCGTAATCTGCAGTATAAAAAATGTACTATTCGGCACGGTTAAAATATTTCGAGCCGCAGATCTGTACATTTTTTTTTGAATCGTCATCGTTTTATGGTGGTTTTTTTCAAAAGCACATACTATATTTCTCGGCCACTGAAATAAACCTGCCTTTACTTACGATCTCACCGGTTAATTCTGGGAGGGGGGAGTAGTATAAGCCTGCCGGGTCGCCAGCTCTGAATTAAATCGGATGCAAAATCAGTGGAAATAATGGTAAAATGTCAGTTTCCGGCATCTGCCGGAAGCGGACCGAAAACGTTTTATTAGTGAGAGGTCTTTTTATGGGGAACATCACAAAAATGCGCAACATCGGTATCAGCGCGCATATCGACTCGGGGAAAACGACACTGTCCGAGCGAATCCTTTTCTATTGCAAGAAAATTCATGCTATCCATGAGGTAAAAGGCAAGGATGGAGTCGGCGCGACGATGGATGCCATGGAACTGGAACGTGAACGTGGTATAACCATCGCTTCTGCAGCCACTAATGTCTGCTGGAAAGATCACGAGATCAACCTGATTGATACTCCCGGACACGTTGACTTTACAATAGAAGTTGAGAGAGCTCTGAGAGTTCTTGACGGAGCAATACTTGTTCTCTGTTCGGTTGGAGGTGTGCAGTCACAGTCGATCACCGTTGACCGTCAGCTTAAAAGGTACAAAGTACCGCGTCTGGCTTTTGTGAACAAATGCGACAGATCAGGTGCCAATCCTTTCAAAGTCAAAAACCAGCTCAGAGAGAAACTGGGACATAACGCCGTCATGGTGCAGATTCCGATCGGTCTTGAGGAAAAGCTGGAGGGTGTTGTAGACCTGGTTACCATGAAGGCCTACTATTTTGACGGTAAAGATGGAGAAATGCGTGAAGATGAGATCCCTGCTGATCTTCAGGACCAGGCAAAAGAGATGCGCGATGAGATGCTTGATGCCGTGTCGATGTTCTCTGATGAACTTGCAGAGGCATATCTGGAAGGAAAAGAAACAGTTCAGCAGATTAAGGGTGCAATCCGTAAAGGGACTCTGGCACTTGAGCTTACACCTGTTTTTGTTGGTTCAGCTTACAAAAACAAAGGAATTCAGAAACTGCTCGATGGTGTTATAGACTATCTGCCCAACCCGACAGAAGTTCCTTATGAAGCGCACAACATGAGCAAAGATGGTGAGACTTTCCCCATCAAAGCTGATAATGACCAACCCCTTGTTGCTCTGGCTTTCAAACTCGAAGATGGACAGTACGGTCAGCTCACCTATATCAGAGTCTATCAGGGATCAATGAGAAAAGGTTCTGAGGTTTACAATTCCAGAAGCGGCAAAAATTTCAAGGTCGGAAGGCTTATACGAATGCACTCCAGCTTCATGGAAGATATAAACGAGGCATCCTGCGGAGATATCGTTGCGCTGTTTGGAATTGACTGCGCCTCAGGTGACACCTTCTGCGACAGAAGTCTGAATGTCACAATGACCAAAATGTATGTGCCGGAACCGGTTATTTCTCTGGCAATCAAACCAAAAGACAAGAAGTCGGAAGATAATATTTCTAAAGCCCTGAACAGATTTACCAAAGAAGATCCGACATTCAAATCATACGTTGACCCGGAATCAAATGAAACCATTATCCGTGGTATGGGTGAACTGCATCTTGATGTGTATATCGAGCGTATGAGAAGAGAGTACAAAGTCGAGCTGGAAATCGGAATGCCCCAGGTTGCTTACAGAGAAACTATCACTCAGGCAGCACGCTTTGATTACACTCATAAAAAACAGACCGGTGGCGCAGGTCAGTTCGGTCGGGTTGCGGGAATTATGGAACCCAACTCCGAGAAGGATTATGAGTTTGTTGATAAAATCAAAGGTGGAGTCATTCCAAATGAGTATATTCCTTCTTGCGACAAGGGATTCAAATCCTGTCTGCACAAAGGTAAAATTATCGGTTTCCCGATCGTGGGTGTAAAGCTCAGTATCGATGATGGAAACTTTCACCCTGTTGACTCTTCCGATATCGCTTTCCAGCAGGCTGCGATCGGGGGATTCTGGCAGGCTTTTGAGAAAGCCAAACCTGAGATTCTGGAACCCATAATGAAGGTTTCAGTTGAAGGACCGGTTGAATTCCAGGGGAATATTCTTGGAAGCCTCAATCAGAGGCGCGGCGTAATCATCAGCACAACAGAAGAGAGCAATTTCACCAGAGTTGATTCAGAAGTTCCACTCAGTGAAATGTTCGGTTACTCTACAGCTCTGCGCTCTCTTACACAGGGTAAGGCTGAATTTACAATGGAATTCATGAAGTACGGCAAAGTGCCCACATCAATATCTGAAGAGCTGAAAAAAGAGTTCCAGGAGAAAAAGAACCAGGCTAAAAAGGGAAAGTAAAGGAGTCATCAATGATTAAACACGAGCTTATCTCCAGGAGCCCACTGAGGATTCTGGAAAAAACAACTCAAGGCGGAGTCGGGAAAGGTAATATCGGAGTGATTGCTGCAAGAAAAGGCACAGGCAAAACAGCCTGCCTTGTACATATCGCTACTGATCAGCTTTTCCAGGGCAAACACCTGATTCATGTCTCCTTCGCCCCTGACACCAGACACATTGTGTCCTGGTATGAGAATATCTTTGAGGAAATAGCTCACCGCTACAAATTGGATAGCGCAATGGATATTCATGATGATATAATTAGAAGAAGAGTTATCATGAATTTCCGGCAGGACGGAATCAAGCCCGACCAGGTTCAGAATAGTATCCGTTCGCTCATTAAGGACGGGAATTTCCTGGCTGACATGATAATAGTTGACGGCTATGATTTCACAAAGGTTTCTGCAGAAGAATTCGGCAGTTTCAAGAAGTTTGCAAAGGATATGGGTATCGAAATATGGTTCAGTGCTACTCTGCGAAGAGAAGGAGAGCTCCTTCCAAACAGAGTTCCGGAACTGTTGAAAGATTTAATTAACGATATCGATGTTCTTATTCTTCTTGAACCAAAGGACACTTACGTACGCCTGAGTCTGATAAAGGATCATGATGTTTCACGAACAGAAGAACTGAACCTGAAACTCGATCCTCAGATTCTCTTAATTGCTGAAGAGTCTTGATTAGCAGCAATCCCGTTTTGTCCTGCCCCGGAAAGAACTATTTTAAGTTTTTCAGAGGAAAAAACTGAAAAGACGGGGAGATCATAATGAAGTTACTTCTGATGCCGGCTATTCCACTGATATTCTGTTCAATGGTTACAGCCGGCTCCGATAGTACTATAACACTTCATCCCCGAACAGAATTTTCTGTCGACCTGGCCAGAATCTCCCTTTCTTACAACAAAAACAGCGGGTCCATTGAAAGGGCCCGCATCACTTTTGATAACACCCCCGATCAGGTTTTAATCACTGCCACCGATGACTCCTATATAAAAAACACCAGACACGGGACCGAGAAGACCATCTACAGGGAAGTTCCTGAAAAAGCCTGCTACCTGACTGATTTTGAGGCAAAACAAATTAACAGAGTCTGTAAAACATTTACACCGATTCTTGAGGAATTCGAAAAAGACCTTAAAAACGAAAACTGGGGAAAGTGTCTCTATCTGGATGCTTACCTGCCCCGCTTTTTACGTGGATTCTACGCACTTATCTGTTTATCCAGAAACACCCCTGAGGATATAAATAAAAACATCCGGATACCGGAAAATGAATTTGATGTCTCTTTGAATTCTCCTAAATCCGATGCGAGAATAGATCACTGGAGGTCTACCCCTGATCATGTGGTCAAACTGAGAATTGCTGCAAAAGAGCTTGCCTATCAGATAAAACTCTGGCAGAAACGCGAACTTCAGAACGACAATAGAAATCCGGAATTGTCCTTCAGCAGAAAATTCGAGTCTGCCTTCAGCCTCTTTGTAAGGATCTACTTCAACATTCCTCCGTTTACATCCAGAACAGCTGCAAAGTAATATCATCATAACCACACGCACTTAGCCAGGTTTCCTCAGCCAATCTCCCGCCTTTCTCGCATACTGTCTAAACAAATGTTATTTTTCTCTGTACTACCCAAATTAATCCCGGGAATGTGACGTTTAATGATAAAGAGAATCGGTTCCATAATTCAGAGCAGAACACAGCATAATGAGTCACAACTTGATGAAGCTGCACAGGAAGCAAGGATACAGGGATTCAGGATAGGTGATATTCTGCTGAAAAAGGGCCTTCTTACGGAAAGAGAACTTTTCGAGGCGCTTGCAGATCAGTTTTCAATGGAATTTGTTCCGGATATCAAAAACCTGATCAGCACAGAACTTCTGAGGGAACTGCCTTCTGATATGCTTAAAAACGGATCATGTCTCCCTCTTGACAGCAGCGAATCAGTATTACGGCTTGCAATCACCGACCCGTTAGATTTTGACACATTGCTTCAGACAGAGCTTCTGAGCGACAGAGTTATAGAGGCTGTCCTTACCACACCGTCTGAGATGAGAAAGGTTCAGCAGAAGCTTTTTGAGGGTGATACGGCATTTAAACAGTTTGCCGGAAAGATATCACGTGAATACGAAAAACAGCTTCAGATAGACGAATCATTATCACTTGAGGAAATACGCCAGAGAACTGAAGCGGAACCAGTCGTAAAGATGGCATCATTGATTTTCAATGAAGCGATAAAACTGGATGCATCAGATATTCATATTGAACCCGGTGAAAACAACGCACTCATCAGGTTCCGTATAGATGGCATGCTGCAGCAGTATTCAGAGGTTTCAAAATGGATGTACTCTCCTCTTACCTCCCGCATCAAGATCCTTGCGGATCTTGACATCGCTGAAAAACGCATCCCTCAGGACGGGAGAATAAGGCACAATGTGGGATCTCAGGCTTTTGATTTCCGCGTCTCAACTCTTCCAACACACTACGGTGAAAAGACTGTCATCCGTATTCTCAAACATGACAAATCCCTGCTTGACATGAACAATCTGGGGATACCTCCTGCGGAGCTTTCGGCGCTGTCGGAAATAGTTGAAAAACCTCAGGGAATGATTTTTGTGACCGGCCCCACAGGAAGCGGCAAAAGCTCAACACTCTTTGCATGCCTGAACAGGATAAGACACAAGGCAATAAACATTACCACTCTGGAAAACCCGATTGAATACAAGCTCGATGGAGTAAATCAGGTTCAGATAAATGAAAAAGCCGGAATAACTTTCGCATCAGCTTTACGTTCAATACTGCGCCAGGATCCCGATGTTATCCTGGTGGGAGAAATACGAGATACAGAAACCGCTCAAATCGCGGTACAGGCATCACAGACAGGACATCTTGTTCTATCGACACTGCATACAAACGATGCTATCTCGGCTATTACACGTTTAAGAGACCTGAAAATACCGGGCTTTCTTATTTCATCATCTCTTCTGGCAATCATAGCCCAGCGGCTTGTGAGAATGCTTTGCCCCTATTGTAAAAAGGAAGCCGAAATCTCAGGTGAGGTCCGCAACAAATGGGAATCGCTGCTTGGAAACTACAGCATCCCCCGGTCCTGGTCTGCAGTAGGTTGTGACAGGTGCAAAAAAACCGGTTACAAAGGACGAGTAGGTGTTTTTGAGCTTATTACAGTGAATGAAAAGATCCGTACATTGATATCCGATGATACACCCGACAGTGTATTACGTAAAACATTGCGTGAAGAAGGATTCAAATCACTGATCAATGATGGCATCTCAAAAATAGAGCAGGGAATAACTACCCCCGAAGAGCTCCTGAGAGTCGTTCTGGTAGAGGATATAAGATGAACCGGGGATGCATAAGACATTGAGAGGATATATGATAAGAATCAGAATGATTGCATTGACGGCATTTCTGCTGATAAGCGCATCAGCGGTTTCATCACAGCAGAGTGACAGTACTCCTCTTGCACAGACAATGTCCATCGATGTCAAGGACACCGATATAAGAGACGTAATCAGAATGATATCCAAAGGATACAACATAAGTATTCTCCTTGATCAGGATGTCAGCGGCAAAGTCACTCTTCATCTGGTTGAAGTCCCGATCATGGAGGGACTCAGAAGCATCGCAGAATCAAACGACCTCGAGGTAATTAAAGAGGGAAGCGTTTACAAAATCCAGAAGGCCACTGCTGAGAAGAGATCGATGATCCGCTATTATGACGGAAAATTGACAATTGATGTCCAGAACATAGATGTAAAAGAGTTCCTGAAAGAACTCTCATCAAAGACCGCCGTCAGCATAGTTCCTGAAGCTAAAGTTGAAGGAAATATTACTGGCAAGTTATATCAGGTCAATCTTGAGGACGGGCTCAGAGCACTGCTTGAGGGAAACGGGTTTAAAGTCACTAAAAGGAAAAATATCTATCAGGTACTCAGCGGCCCTGAACAGCACGGATCACCACCCTCTTCCCGCTTCTCCGGCCCGCCTTCATCAAATTCCAAGTTCTTTGTAGAATACAGCAACGGGCTTGTGTCGCTTGATGTCTCCAGTGGAGATCTCGAAGATATCATCAAGGCAATTTCAGAACAGGGTGATGTGGAAATAATCACCTATGGAAACATCAAAAGCGAGATTAACGCGAAACTTGACAATGCGCCCCTAATCGAGGCTCTTGCACTGCTCCTTGGCGGAACACGTTTCACATTTGTTCAAAAGGATAATGTAATACTTATCGGAGACCGCAACACCGCCACCCCCTCTGGTCAGGCACTTTCCAAATCAGAACTTATTCACCTGAAACACATAAAAGCCGATAACATCCCTGCTCTCCTCCCCAAAGACATCCCATCAACAAATGTGCGGGTAATAAAAGAACAGAATGCGGTTCTGATCTCCGGAACATCTGAAGATATCGTGACTGCCAGGGAATTCCTGACTACCGTTGACATTCCTACCCCGCAGGTACGGATAGATGCAGTCATCGTGGAATTCAAGGATAACCTTGACAAAGAATTCGGTATCAGATCAGGCAAATTCAGAGGCATGGCCGACAGCTCCTACATTTTAACACCGTTCCCGCAGCACAAACTCTATAGCGGAAGTCAGCACTTTGAAATCGGCGTAAGCGGTATGGCTTTAAAAGATATTTTCAAGCGGCTGGGAAGTGATATTCTCACAGATCTTTCCGATGATTTCTTTTCAGTTCTGCGCTTTCTTGAGACCCAGGACAAAGCAAAAGTGCTGGCTCAGCCTTCAATCCTGACACTCAACGGCAACAAGGCATCAATTGACGTCAGTGAAACACAGTACTTCAAAATCGTTACAGGAGTAGGCGAAAACCAGACTTCACGATTTCAGCCGATTAAATTCGGAATTCAGCTTGATATTGTACCATGGATCTCTCAAAGCGGACAGATCACCGCAGAGATCACTCCAAATGTCTCAAACTCAGAAAAAACTAACTATGAAGGATACCCCAATGTATCCACAAGATCGATTTCCACCACGGTCCGCCTCAATGACGGAGAAACGCTGGTTCTGGGCGGACTGATCAAGAATCAGGAAACCGCATACAATTACAAAATCCCTGTGCTTGGCAGCATTCCTATTATCGGAGCTCTCTTCAAGCATTCAGGCAAGACCAGAAGTAAATCGAATCTGGTTGTTTTCATTACTCCACACATTGTAACCAGAGACGAGCATGTTGACATAGAAAGAGAACTGGAGAAGTACGATCTTCATGATAAGAGCTTTATAGAAAAAAAGCTCTATTACGGAATCAGAAAGCATCGTTCGAAAGCCAGTAATGACAGTCTCGATTTGAACGAGGATGTTGAAGATTCAACGAATACAGGTGAGAAGAAATTCACTGCCGATAAACATTTGACCAGTGCAGAGAGCACTGGGGCTGATAATAAAACTGCTGCCGCCCCGATGGTACAGACAGAAAAAGCTTTGGAAGACACGACAGGCACGACGAAAAAATGAAGAAGTTTTCGGGAATAGCTGCAACACCCGACGGGTTTTATGTTTCTGCTACAGTAAGTGATGCCGGCGGGAACTGGAAACTGACCGGAACATCAAAATGGCAGATTTACAACAAGCATAAATCAGCTCTTCTGCTTGATAAAAGTGTTTGTCTGGGCATCGAATCAAAATGGGTAAGAACCATTCCAAAAGAGAGCGGACCATGGTGTAGTGCCAGTGGAGAATATTTTACAGCCTGTACACAGCCTGCACACCATCAGCTTCATGCAGAAATACTGGATAACAACATTAACGGAATTTTTCCGGATGATGCATTTTTGTGTACGCTCCCTCTGAATCTTCTCAAGGATCCCGAAGACTCCTTCATCTCTGTTTATCAGAAAGAAAACGACTGCAGAATAGGAATCACCCTGAACAGAAAACTGACTGCTGTTTTCCATGCAAGCCAGTCGGATTTTTCAAATCTGCAGTACCTGGTTGCACGAATAGAACGGTACTGGATCACTTTAGATACAGGCATGCCATTTCCCGATACCATTTACACATTCAATGGACAGAAGATATTTTCGGACGGGAAGTTTTCAGTCAGAAGTATCAATACTCTTTCAGAGGATCCATCTGTAATAAAAGCCATTGGTGCTGCATTCTGCCATACCGGGAATAATGTACCGGCTTTCAGCGGCCCTTCATCGGGCATAAAGTTCCGAAAAATCCGCAAAACCGCATTAATCACCTCTTTAATTCTTGTTGCAGTTCCACTGATTTCCTTTGCGGTTCTTTTCTCCCTGAATCAAAGCACAATATCCAGAGTAAAGAAATGCAGGGCAGATTACAACAATATAATCGCCAATAACACTGGAATTAAAGAACTGCTTAAATCCGGGGAATCACTTGCAAAAAAACATATTCGACTGCAGCGTATTGCCACCAAGCAAACAGATTGGGGCCGATTTCTCCATCATCTGGGATCAAGCAGACCCGATGGCCTCTTTTTTGAGAGGTTAGGTTCGGAGCCAATGCCTGGAGACGCTGAAAAAGTCAGAATAGCTCTCTCAGGATGGGCAGGCTCAGAGACCATTGTAACTGAAATGATAAAAAAACTCTCAGCACCGGAATTCATTACAAATGTAAGTCTTTCATCTCTGGAAAGAGATGAAAAACAGAAAGATTACTGTCGGTTCAAAGTCATATGCACACTGAACTTCTAAATCGAATCAGCAAAGAGTCTCTTTTCATCTTTATATTCAGCGCAGCTCTATTTCTGGCAGCGGTTTCGATACAGAGATTCATCATACCACAGCTGGTTCAGTACAGGCAAAATTCAGCAATACTGTCCGGATATCTTGAACTGATATCTTCTGAAAACGGGTATTCACAGATAAGAAGTGAAATCGAGAACAAGATTGGTCAACTGCAGAAAAAGGTGAACAGGCAGACTGGAAACATCTCAGAACAAGCCGGACTTTCCGCTTTTCTGGAAGCTTTGATAAGCAAAGCGCGCGCATCGGATATACGGTTCGTAAAAATGCAGCCTCAGGCTGAATCGAAGAATGAAGACTTTACTCTATACCCGGTCATTCTCGAAATGTCAACCACATATCACGCACTGGGCCAGTTTGTTTCATCACTGGAGAAAATGCCTTTCACGTTCAAGATTGAGCGATTGGCCATGGAATCAAAGGCGGAAGGCGGAATAGAAGCCAAGATACTGGTAACCTGTTTTATTCCTTTACAGAACTTATGAAAAATCTGACATTGAGCACAACTCTCATGCTGCTGATTTCTGCGGTGCTGTTCGCTGCAGCCGTTTCCATACTGCCTGAACTGCCTGCGGAGTTCAGCAGGAATAAATCAAACACCGGAAAAGAAAAGAACCTGATAAATGGTGAAAGCCTTCAGATGATAAATAAAGCACTCTCAGAAGAGAGTAAAACAGAAAGCTTCACTTATGCCGGCGCATTCGAGAGTCCATTCCGCTCTGACACAGAAAACAAGTCAGTCACGCATAGTACCAATTCCTGACCGCCCCAGACTTTCTATCAAAGGCATTTTAACAAAAGAGAATCCTCTGGCAATTCTGGAAGATGAAAGAGGCGAAACTTATATCAGGGGAATCGGTGATAATGCTCTGGGACAGGAGATCTGCCAGATAAAAGAGGACAAAATAGTTTTACGGGACCGCCGGGGAACATATGAGCTTGCGGTTGAAGAGAAATGAATACGGGCCTCCTGCAGGCAGCCGCGGCAGTACAATGCCGATTGTGCTTTTCTTTGCAGCAATCGGCTTAACAGCTGTCCTCTCATATTTTCTCCATCAGCTTACCTTTGCCAAACCGTCGCTCAGGGCACCTGCATCCTATCAGGCGCTTCTCAACGCCCGTTCA
>CAYLVN010000010.1:0-19970 GCA_964387115.1 uncultured Fibrobacter sp. | reverse complement strand
ATACTTGATTGCAAGTTTTCCAGGTTTAAGCGTTGATCCTGAGATGGCGGCAACTATCCGCATGATCCGTGACCACGGCCAGATTAAAAAATATTTCCATGACATGGAGGGCTATAACGGGAGGCTTGACAGTATTCAGGCTTCGGTACTTAATCTCAAACTGAAGAGGTTGAGGGAGTGGAACGGCATGAGGCAGAGTCTGGCCTCAAGATATAACCAGATGCTCTCTGGAGTTCCCTCTGTGATCACACCCGTAGCGCCCTCCTGGTCTAGTCCTGTCTACCACCTCTATGTAATCAGGGTTTCTCAGAGAGACATGCTCCAGGGCTTTCTCTCAGAAGGTGGAATCGACACCGGACTTCACTACCCTGTTCCGCTTCACCAGCAGAAGGCTTATCGCAATCTGGGCTACAGGTCCGGAAGTTTTCCGGTGAGTGAGCAGCTCTCAAAGGAAATTTTATCTCTGCCCATGTTCCCCTCTCTTTCATCTCAGCAGCAGGAGCGGGTTGTGGACAGGATACGGTTGTTTTGTGAAAGATACTTGCCATAAAAATTCAGAGAAGAGTTTATCATGTCATTTGTAAAACTTTACTATGCTTTCAAACCATTTATGCCCCGATGGCTTCAGATTTACATTCGAAGAAGAAGAGTTGAGTACCTGTGGGAGATTCACAAAGAGAGATGGCCTATAGATCACGGTGCTGGAGCTGTTCCAGCATCATGGCAGTCCTGGCCGGATGGAAAGCGCTTTGCGCTGGTTCTCACTCACGATGTGGAAAAAGAGAAGGGGCAGGACAAGTGCTGCAGGCTCTCTGCGCTTGAGGAAAAGTACGGGTTTCGTTCCAGTTACAATCTGGTTCCTGAGCGCTATACGGTATCGCCTGCTTTAAGGGAGCATCTGACAAAGAGGGGCTTTGAGGTGGGGGTTCATGATCTGAGGCATGACGGCAAGCTCTTCAGTTCCAGGGGAAATTTCCAGATAGGGGCAGTCAGAATAAATCACTATCTCAGGGAGTGGAATGCGCTGGGGTTCAGGGCCGGTGCGATGCATCATAATCTGGAGTGGATCGGGGAGCTGAATGTTAAATATGATTTATCAACATTTGATACAGATCCCTTTGAGCCGCAGTCTGATGGTGTGAGGACAATTTTTCCGTTCTGGGTCAATAGTGGTGGAGAGGGTGGGGGCTATGTGGAGCTTCCATACACTCTGGTGCAGGACTTCACGCTTTTTATTCTCATGCGGGAACAGAACACCGATATCTGGAAAAGCAAACTGGACTGGATCTCCAAAAGAGGCGGCATGGCCCTGCTGAATGTTCATCCGGACTACATAAATTTCGATGGTCAGTGGAAGCTGGAGGAGTATCCGGTGCAGTTGTATACAGATTTCCTCAAATATGTTCAGAGTCACTATGGTGGCCAGTTCTGGAATGCTCTTCCCTGCGAGGTCGCATCGTTTATCAAGTCAGGAAGGTCAAAGCAAGAGGAATCTATAGAAGAAAAGATGAGGTAATGTACAAATGAGAGTATGCATGGTGGCCTACACATTTTATGAAGGTGACAACCGGGTACGCCGGTATGCAGAGACACTGGTTAAGCGGGGGGATACCGTCGATGCAATAGTGCTTCGTCAGGACGGGGCAGATTCATTTGCACATGTAGCCGGGGTAAATGTCTACAAAATCCAGAGGCGCAGTATAAATGAGAGATTTAAAATTGAGTACCTGCTGAAGCTCCTTTTGTTTCTTGTGAAGTCTTTCCTGAAGCTTACATCTTTGCACCTTTCGCGCAGGTACGATCTGATTCATGTGCATTCGATTCCCGATTTTGAGGTTTTCAGTGCTCTTGTGGCCAAGCTTCTGGGGGCAAAAGTGATCCTTGATATCCACGACATTGTCCCGGAGCTTTTTGCAAGCAAGTTTAAAGCATCCCAATCCTCACTTTTTTTCAGGGCGCTTCTTTTGATTGAGAAACTCTCCATGGCTTTTTCCGATCATGTGATCGTGGCAAACCACATCTGGCACCAGAGGCTTATTGCCAGGTCTGTTTCGCCTCATAAATGCACAGTTGTGATGAACTATCCTGATCCGGCAATATTTAATGTGAGAAAGCAGGCTGCAGGGAAGATGGAGAGATTTGTGATGATCTACCCTGGCACTCTCAGTATTCACCAGGGATTAGAGACCGTTATAAGAGCAGTTGATCTTATAAAGGACCGTATCCCTGAACTTGAGTTTCATATCTACGGTAAAGGGACCGACCAGCACTATTTTGAAAATCTGGTAAAGAGTCTTGATCTGCAGAGCAGAATCTTTTTTAAAGACATAGTTCCCATAGAGAAGCTCCCGCGAATCATTGCAGAGGCGGATCTGGGGGTAGAGCCAAAGCTCAAGCGTACCTTTGGTAATGAGGCATTCAGCACAAAGATCCTGGAGTTCATGTATGTAGGTATTCCGGTTGTAGCGTCAGACACTCTTGTCCATACACACTATTTCGATGAGAAGCTGGTCAAGTTCTTCAGGTCCGAAGATGAAAATGATCTTGCGGAGTGTATTGTCCAGTTAAGAAAAAACAAGAGACTGAGGGATTCTCTGGTGGTCAATTCCTTTAAATACATGGAGCACAATAACTGGGAAGCCAGGAAACACATTTACCTTCGTCTGGTCGACTCGTTTTCACCGGGGCACTAGACACGGCCGGCGTTTTGCTATTCTAATAAAACCGGAATTAATCAGAAAAAAAAGAACCCAATGTTAGAACAGAACCAAAAAAAGGGAATTTCCCTTGCTGTTTTGATCCCGCTGATCTGGCTTTTACGGGCTGCCTCAAGAGGGGTGACGTATTGGCTCAGCCCTGATATGGGTGCAGGTATGGATGCCGCAGAGGTGGATTATCTTAAGGGCAGTCCGATAGATCGCAACTTTTTTATTGTGCTTGAAGTTCTGGCGATGGCGGTTTTGATTTTTCGCAGAATGGACCTGAGGGAGTTTGTGCGAAGGAACAGGTTTCTTCTGCTGCTATATCTTTTCATGGGCCTGAGTGTGATCTGGTCAGGGTTTCCGGAGGTTTCTTTCAAGCGCTGGGTGAGGACTGTCGGGGATTTATTGATGGTAATGGTGCTTGTTAGCGAAATAAACTTTACATCAGCGATTGTCAGAGTTCTCCGGGTGTGGTCGTATGTGCTTGTGCCCCTGTCAGTACTGTTTGTTAAATACTACAGACACCTTGGTGTGAGCTATGATCACACCGGGGTCTTTGAGATGTGGATCGGGGTGACCACACACAAGAACAGTCTGGGACAGCTGGTGTGTGTGAGTGCTTTTTTCTTTGCGTGGCTTTTTTTCTCCCGTGCGTTTCGCATGAGGCTTTTTGACATACCGGTAATGGCGCTGGCTGTGTGGCTTCTGAACGGTTCCAAAACAGCCACCAGCCGCACATCGCTTGTAGTTTTCCTGGTAGGCACAGGGCTGCTGCTTCTGGTAAAGCTGGCTAAGACAAATGTAAAGGTGATAAGAGGTGTGGTCTGGGTGTTAGTGCTTGGTTTCTTACTGGGGAATGTCCTGACACAGCATTTTGCGGCCATGGATCTGGTGCCCTGTATAGTGCAGTCAACCGGAGGAGATCCGACCTTTACCGGAAGAACATTTCTCTGGGATGAGCTCTTGAAAATCGGGCAGAACCGCTGGCTGGCAGGGGCGGGCTACGGGGGGTTCTGGATCGGAAGTCTGGGGCATCAGCTCTGGGAAACTTTCTCATGGCGTCCCGGGCAGGCCCATAACGGGTATATCGATGTTTACATCGACCTGGGGATAATCGGTCTGATTCTCCTTGCCCTCACAGGTATTTCCACTTTCCGCAATATTGTCCGCAGTATCGCTTTTGATTCTGACTGGGGTCGCTTCAGGCTGGTGGCGCTCTTAATGATTATTATCTATAACTATACAGAGAGTTCTTTTGTAAAACCAACCTCTCTTCTGTGGATAGTCTTTCTCCTTATTTCTGTTCAGGTTCCCGAGGATCTCCCTGATGCTGCGGGGAAACGGGATATCCTTATCAGGGGTGAGGATGAGGATGAAAAGTATGGGGAAAGTGATGAGCTGATAACGGTTTCCAGTGAAGAAGAGGATTCTTGAGATGAGCACTGAGCATATAAGTGTATGTATCTGTACATACAAAAGGGAGCATCTTCTGGGGAGGCTTCTTGATACTCTCCGGGAGCAAAGACACGGGGGAGAGTTCAGCTTTTCAGTTGTTGTAGTAGATAATGATCCTTCGGTATCTGCTTTGCATGTTGTAGAGATCCGTCGCAGGGATGGCATGGATGTCTTATACGAGAATGAAACAGAAAAGAATATTGCACTGGCAAGAAACAGGGCAATAAAGAGCTCCAGGGGAGAGTATGTGGCGTTTATCGATGATGATGAGTTTCCCGGTCCTTTCTGGCTTTACGATCTATACAAGACTTGCAGGGCTACGGGTGCAGATGGGGTATTGGGGCCGGTTCTGCCGATGTTTGATGGTGATCCTCCGGGCTGGCTTATTAAAGGTAAACTTTGTGAGAGGCCATCGTTTCCTACCGGAACGCTTCTGAAGCCACATAACTGCCGTACCGGAAATGCTTTGTTAAAAAGAGCCATATTCCTTGACAGTGCAAATTTCTTTGATCCCTCCTATGGTCTGACCGGAGGAGAGGACACCGATTTTTTCGGGCGGGTGAAGGAGAAAGGTTTCCGTTTTGTGTGGTGTCAGGAGGCATCGGTTCACGAGCTGGTCCCGCCTGAGAGGTGGAGAAAAAGCTTTTATCTGCGCCGGGCATATATGCGGGGGCGGGTCAATCATCTCTATTCACTAAAAGAGCCTCCGACGGAAAGAATCAGGGTTCTGGCCAGGTCCTCGATGGCATTTGTGCTCTACACCCTGGTGCTTCCCTTTATTGTGCCCATGGGGGATCATGTCAAGATGCGGTTTTTTGACGGCTATTTTCATCATATCGGGCGACTGAGTACAGCACTGGGGATATCTTTTTTAAAAACAAGGTAAGAAGATCATGTCGGAACGGTTGAAATTTGTGCTGGTCACTCCTGCCAGGAATGAAGAGGCGTTTATAGGAGCCACAATAGAATCGATTGTCTCCCAGAGCCATCTTCCGGAAAAGTGGGTGATAGTAAGTGATGGCTCAACAGACAGAACAGATGAGATAGTAAAGGGTTATCAGCAAAAATTTGAATGGATAGAGCTTCTGAGGATGCCTGATCACCGGGACAGGCAATTTGCAGCTAAAGTCAACTGTTTCAATGCCGGTTTCAGGAGACTTCAGGGGTTAAGGTACGATGTGATCGGGAATGTGGATGCAGATGTTACGTTCCCTCCTGATTACTTTGAATTTATGATGAGTAAATTTGCAGAAAACTTGTCGCTGGGTGTTGCGGGTTCTCCGTTTCAGGAGCAGGGATACCGCTCTTATGAGGGAGCATTTACAAACTACGATCATGTATCCGGAGCCTGCCAGCTTTTCCGTAGAGAGTGCTTTGAGCAGATCGGTGGCTATATACCTATTAAAGGGGGAGGAATTGACTGGGCCGCGGTGACAAGTGCCAGGATGAGGGGATGGGTGACAAGAACATTTCAGGAAAAAAGCTTTATTCATCACCGCAAAATGGGTACAGGCAACAATGGTTTTCTTATCTCCCGTTTCAACCATGGCCGCAAGGACCATTACCTCGGGGGACATCCGCTCTGGGAGCTTTTCAGGGGTGTTTACCAGATGGGAAAGAGGCCTTACCTTGTGGCAGGGCTTTATCTTTTGGCAGGCTATGCCTGGTCATTTCTGATAAGGACCAAAAGTCCTTTGCCTAAGGAGTTGATCAGGTTTCATCGTGCAGAGCAGATGATTCGACTGAGTGGGATTTTTAAAAGAGTTCTGGGCAGCAAAATTGAGAGAAAACAAACAAAAATGGAGGGTGAAGGTGAATACGGCAAAGTCTTTCATAGAGAGCAGTCTGCTTAAGGTTGAAAAGTGGGTTGAAGATAACAGGTACCGGGGGTATGAACCGTTTGACGGGCTCTCATCGTTTGTTCGACCTTTGACATTCGGGAATGTCTTTGCTGAACGTCTTCTGCAGCAGCTGGTTCGCCAGAGCCCCCTTAATCTCAGGCCAATTCTGGGGGTAAGCAGGAAGGAGTCTACAAAGGGCAGGGGGTACATGGCATGGGGGTATCTTAAGAGGTATAAGGTTACAGGTAAAAAAGAGTATGTGGAGAAGGCGGATGCCTGTTTTGAGTGGTTGATGAAAAACAAGGCGCCTGCATATCAAAAGCCCTCCTGGGGCAACCATTTTGATTTTACAAGCAGGGCGGGACGTCTGCCCAGGCATGAGCCGATCATTGTGTGGACATCCTTGATTGGTCAGGCTTTACTTGATTCCTATGAATCGCTGAATGAGAGGAAATACCTGGACTCTGCGGTTGATGTAAGCGGCTGGATTATGAATCTGCCGCGTGAAAAGACTGAGAGGGGGAGCTGTATAAGCTATGTCGCCTATACTCAGAGCTCTATTCATAACTCTAACATGCTTGGCGCTGCCTTCCTGGCTCGTCTGGGGAAAATTACAGGAGATTCAGAGATGCTCCGGGTCGCAAAAGATGCAATGGAGTATAGTTGCTCACGGCAGAGGCCTGATGGATCGTGGTATTATGGAGAAGGTGAGAAGACAAGGTGGATAGATAATTTTCATACCGGTTACAATCTTGACAGTCTAAAATGTTATATCGAGAAAACCAAAGACAGGGAGTATGCAGAAAATCTCAGAAAAGGTTTTGTTTATTACAAAAACAACTTTTTTGAAACCAGCGGCCGTCCAAAGTACTACCATAACCGTGTCTATCCGGTTGATATCCAGTGTGCCTCTCAGGCAATAGATACTCTGGCCAATTTTTCCGATTTTGACAACGATTCACTGGAACTTGGTTTGAAGGTGGCCAGATGGACAATAGAAAATATGCAGGACAAAGCAGGATATTTTTATTTCAGGCAGCTACCGGCAATAAAGGCAAAAACGCCGATGCTTCACTGGGGACAGGCTACCATGTACAAGGCTCTGGCTAATCTCGAGATGGTTTTAAAAGGTTCTGAGTAAGTTTACAATTGAGCTCAACGGGACTGGATCAGGGTGATTTTTCCCCCTTGCTATGCGTTCATTTTAATCATTGAGGGATATTCATGGGCAATGGGAATGAGTTATCACAGGTTATGCCGGAAAACTTGACAAAGAAGGTAAAAGGTCAGGGGAAAAAATTGCGGAGTTCAGTGGGAAGAAATATACTTACTAAAGGAATATCATTGTTTCTTCTCATAGCCCTGCCTTTTGCTGCCGGGTTAATGACAGGCAAGCTCCGTGGTGTCCCGTTTATAATGACCAGGGGGGAGTATTCAATTGGTATCTACGTGGGGGACTCACCTTTTGACCTGAAGCCGCATTCTGAGGCGGTCAATCCGGTATTAACAGCCAGGGATGTAACCGATATAACGGCAGATTTTGTCGCGGATCCGTTTTTAATTCAGGAGAACGGCAACTGGTATATGTTCTTTGAAATATTTAACAGCAGTACCGATCAGGGAGATATCGGTCTGGCTGTCAGTACCGATGGAAAAAACTGGGAGTATGACAGGGTCGTGCTCGATGAGTCATTTCATCTTTCCTATCCTTATGTTTTTCAATGGGAAGGTGATTATTACATGATTCCGGAGAGTAAAGAGGCATTTTCCGTCAGTCTTTATAAAGCAGAGCAGTTTCCATATGCATGGAAGCAGGTCAGAACTCTTTTCAAAGGAAATTTCAGTGATCCGTCTCTAATTCATTACAAAGATCACTGGTGGATCTTTGTTGCAGAGCGCAATGACATACTGCGGCTTTTCTATTCCGGGTCACTTGAGGGAGACTGGACAGAGCATCCTCACAGCCCTGTTGTTCTGCACAATCTCAGAAAAGCCCGGCCATCAGGAAGGGTGATTGATCTTAAAGATACTTTGGTACGGTTTACCCAGGATTGTGAGAAGGCTTATGGTGAGAAGGTAAATGCATTCATTATTACCGAGCTGACACCTGAGACATATAAAGAGGAGCCCTGGGAAGGCAATCCGTTTCTTAAGGGGAGTGGAAAAGGGTGGAACGCCCAGAGAATGCATCATGTGGATCTTCACAGAACAGGCAAAAAAAGGTGGATGGCATCTGTTGACGGATGGAGAAGAAGCACAAGAATACACTTTGGATATTAAATGATGTTTATTAAGAGCTGCAGATATATTCTCTTGTATTTACTGATCATAAATATTCCGGTAAACACCACTGCTGCTGTGGTGGTAAGTGGCAGTTCTCCAGACTCTCTTGAGAGAGCGTTAAATAGTGCCGCTCCGGGTGATACTGTTATGATTCCTGAGGGGTACTATCGACTGAGCAGATCTCTTCTGATAGTTAAGCCTTTGTTTCTGAAAGGTGCAGGAGAGTCAAAGACGATTCTGTCACATGCGGAAGGCACAAAGGAATGGCTTTTAAGAGTCGATCTGAAGGTCAAGGGCAAGATCCGCATATCGGGCATGGCTTTCGAAGGGAAAGCACCTCAGGAGACCCCGGGAATACTGATGTTAAATGACCCCGCAGATTTCAGGATTGACAACTGCAGGTTTGTCAAATGTTCAAGGAGAGCGGTGGAGGTTCATGGCGATTCAAGGGGGCTCATAGATCACAACGTTTTCATAGATAACTGGTATACGGCGGTGGTAGTGTTTGGTAATGGAACATATGGATGGAAAAAACCGTTCCGAATGGGTGATAGTGAAGCAGTGTTTGTTGAGGATAATTATTTCCAGCAGAGAACTGTTCCCGACATCTCCATGGCTCACCATATAGCATCCAATAATGGATCCCGGTATGTTTTCAGGTATAATACAATTGCGGATGGTGATATTGCCTCCCATGCAGTTGATGCGCATGGTAATAAATACGGATGGGAGCGGGGAAGCAGGGGCTTTGAAATTTATGGTAACCGCATTTCTGCCGTACACCGGTGGGCCGGTATCAATATCAGGGGCGGGGATGGTGTGATTTTCGATAATGTATTTGAAGGTGATTTTGTATCTCCTGTGCATCTGATGCATGAGGGGAGAACCGGTGACGGGAAATGTGATTACCCGTGTATAGATCAGGTAAGAGAGCTTTACATCTGGGGAAATACCTATAAGGGGAAAAAATTTGATATCCGGGTGCGTCATCCTGAAATCATTCAGGCCGGCCGTGATTACTTTCTTCAGAAGAAGGCCGGATATGTTCCCTACAGGTACCCTCATCCATTGGCAGAAGAAAAAAAAGGGCTTTAAGAATAATTGACCATGGTAGGCCTTCAAGTCAGAGGTTCTCCGCGAAAACCTGCATAGTACCGAATAATTACGCGGTTAAATAATGAATGATAAAGGATTTCATCAAGGAGGTTCACATGTGAAATAAGCAGTGGTATGCGTTTTCATATTGCTATTTAAAGGGTTTAGTTCAGATGATGTTTATGTTTTTCAATCGAGGTAGTATTTCATGAAGTTTTTCTCAGTTTTTACTCTGTTTCTTTCATTTACAATTTATTCTGTTTCCGGAGAAGTGATAAATGCAAAAAGTGGATCCAGGACAGATATACAGGCTGCGATAAACCTTGCCAGCCAGGGTGATCTGGTAAAAATTCCAGCCGGAACATTCAATTATGACGGCAGTATTTCCATGAAAGCGGGAATAACACTGATGGGTGAGGGGCAGGACAAAACAATTCTTAAGAGGACAGGCAGCACTTCATCGTACGCATTTAACATTGACGGCTCAAACGGGCTTCCCGCCAGAATTTCGGGAATGACTATAACGGGCATTGCACCGACTAAGTCTCCCGGAATAAAACTTATTAATGGATGTAAGAATTTCCGGATTGATCATATTACTTTCAGACGATGTTTTGACCGGGCGATCGAGACTCACGGGCAATGTAAGGGGGTGATTGACCACTGCACTTTTATCGATAACTGGTACACTGCTGTGGTGGTTTATGGTGATGAGGTGGCATCCTGGAACAGGCCGCTAAATCTGGGTGGAGATGATGCGGTGTTTGTGGAGGATTGTTATTTCGAGCAGAAAAATATCGGTGATGATCATATGTCTCATCATGTCGCGTCAAATAATGGTTCCCGATATGTGTTTCGTTATAATAAGACAGATGACGGTTACATGTCGCCGCAGGCAATCGATGTGCACGGAAACAAATTCGGCGGGATTCGGGGATCCAGAAACTATGAGATATATAAAAACAAAGTTCAAGCGGAGCATCGCTGGCTTGGGATGTTGATCAGGGGTGGAGATGGGGTGATCTGGGGAAATGAGCTGACGGGTGATTACACCAGGCCCATTGATCTGATGCATGAGGGTCGTGATGGTGACGGGAACTGTTCTTATCCCTGTGATGACCAGATAAGGAGTCTTTATATCTGGGATAACACCTACAATGGGCGCACTATATCAAGTGTAAACGTAAGGCATCCTTCACTGATAAAATCGGGAAGGGATTACTTTATGACTGAAATGCCGGGATATGTTCCCTATCCCTATCCCCATCCATTGACAGTTGAACCTGGTGTTGAGCCTCCGACAACAGTGATTCCAAAGAGGGTAGATGGGGAGATGCATGACTTGAGGGTAGAGGGTGGTGTTAATTCATCGGGTTCATCAGCCAGGATTCGATTTTCTGTTCCCCAGTCTGTATCCGGGCGGATGAATCCTGTGAAGTTGAAGATCTATAATGTTCAGGGTGAGCTGGTGAGGACGCTTTTTGAGGGACAGAAAAGCGCCGGGGTGCATGAGATGACCTGGGATGGGTTTGGTGGAAACAGGCAGAAGCTGGCGAACGGGATCTATACTCTTGAGCTTGAAATTGACGGAGTAAGAGTGACCGGACAGATAGTGATTTATGGAAGGTAAACATTATCAGTTAATCTCGGAAATGTGAAAAGTATCATTTCGAAGATATTTACAACAGGGATGCAGACATTCTGTGTCCCTTTTTTATTCTCTTAAAGTAGTGTATCTGATACTGTAATAGGGCTCCTTATCAGGCTTGAGACTTGCTTTCTATACCAGTAACAGGATCAGGAGGCAGGAAAAGATGGATACTGAGCGGTATGTATTCAGAAGGCAGTTTATTTTTGGTCCCCGTCGGATCTCTCTTTTTCCAAAGTGGAAAAATGAAGAGCTTGGAGCGGGTCACTATCTGACGGTTCATCCTGACCTGCCCTATGCACTTGTAAAGTGCAGACAAAACTATCTGGTGCTTCTGGGCTATATTCTTGATCCGGAGTACCCGGAGCGCACAGATGAGCAGATTGTGAGAGGTGTTCTGGAATCTTCAGCTACTTTAGATGGGGTTTTCAGGGCATTGAACCGGATGTTCGGGCGTTATGTGGTTATTGCCTCATTGAATGGCAATCTGGTTTCTTTCAGTGATCCTATGGGTGCAAGGGCACTTTTTTACTGTAATGATTCCTCAGGTCGGCTCTGGTGTGCTTCACAGTCATCGATACTGGCCGAGCTTTTTGGTTTAAGCACCGATTTGACAATTGAAAAAGAGCTGTTTGGACTGCCGCTTTTCAGAGGGACGGAGTACTGGTATCCGGGAAATGTGACTGCATACCGTGAGATCTCTCACCTCATTCCAAACCACTATCTTGACCATTACACAAAGATGCAGGTCCGGTATTGGCCTGTAAAAGAGCTGGTGAAAACAGACCCCGGGGACTCACTGGAGAGAGTTGTTCAGTTATGGAGGGGAGCTTTCAAGGCTCTGTGTTCCCGGTTTGATTCGGCTCTGGGGATAACAGCCGGATTAGACAGCAGGATACTTCTGGCAGCAAGCAGGGATGTTAGTCCGGGGATGCATTATATCACTCACACTCATGAGAATCTGGGGATTACCGGCCCCGATATAGTTCTTCCCTCTCAGATGCTTCCCCGCCTTGGCCTGAAGCATACGATACTTTTTCATTCGGAACATCTTGATCCCGATTTTGAGAGGATTTACCGCAGGAATGTCACTACTGCGCGTCGCAGCAAGGGGATTAACGCTTATGCTTTCTTTTGTCACTTTAGAGAGACTGGTAAAGAGAGGCTTGTGATAAACGGAAATGGTGGTGAGATAACCAGAAATTTCTTCTTCTTACCTAGGATCATACCATTCAGCGGTTTTTCTTTATCCACACTGGTAGGCATGGATTCAAGTTCTCTTGCGGTAGATCAGTTCGGTTCCTGGCTCTCGGAGGTGAAGGGGATTGAGACATTAGGGTACTCGATTCTCGATCTTCTATACTGGGAGCAGCGAATCGGGAACTGGGCATCGATGTCTTTCAGTGAATATGATATTGCCTTTGAGAGTTTTTCTCCTTTTGACAGCAGGGAATTACTTGAGAGCATGCTCTCGGTCAGTGCATCGCAGAGGTGCTGGCCCGATTACAGATATCATCAGAACATTATAAAGCAGTTCTGGCCCGAGACTCTTGAGTACAAATGGAATCCGGTAAAGGGCAGGGGGGCTGGGCTCAGGAAATCGTTGCGTTATTCATATATACACGAGGCGGTAAAAGCGGTCAGGTATCTGCGTTTCACCGGAAAAAGACATCTGCGGGCAACAAAAAATGGCTTGATTAACAAATAGCAGAATGTCTTCGGTATGTGTATTGCAATTTGACTCTTCAGGAACCGGATGGCACTTGATTTATGAGCAGGCAGGATTCATAGTGTGCGGGGATCCGGGAATTCACTAAACAGAAAAATACAGGAGTAGCTCAGATGCTGTTCTGTGTTGTGGGGCTTAGTTTCAGGACTGCGCCGGTAGAGGTGAGGGAGAAGCTTTCATTTGGTGATGAAACAATCGATGATGCATACCGGCTTCTGCTTGCCAAGGAGGAAGTGAGTGAGTGTGTGATTGTTTCTACCTGCAACAGGGTTGAAATTTATGCACTTTTAAGTGAGCGCAGAGGAAATATCCTGAAAGATTTTATCCGGGATTTTCACAAGTATAAAGACAGCCTTGATACGGTCCTTTACTCAAAGAGTGGCTCTGATGCCGTAAAGCATCTGTGCATGGTGGCTTCGGGGCTTGACTCGATGGTCATAGGGGAGTCACAGATTTTTGGTCAGGTGAAGGATGCTTTCTCCAGGGCAGTGAGTGCGGGGGCGGTCAGTCATGCGCTGGAACATCTTTTCTCCCAGATTTTCAGTGTTGTAAAGAAAGTGCGGGCCAAAACCAGAATCGGAGAGAAGAATCTTTCGGTAAGTTATGCGGCGGTAAAACTGGCACAGTCAATTTTCACCACCTTTACCGACAAAAGAGTGATGATCCTTGGTGCGGGAGAGATGGGGGAGCTGACGGTTAGAAATCTCATAAGTGCCGGGGTGAGTAATGTGGTGGTGGCCAACCGGACGTTTCAGAAGGCAGTTGAAGTCTCGGAGCGTTTTAACGGCACTCCGATTATGCTTCATGAAATCTGGGAATATTTTCCCAAAATCGATATTCTCATAAGCTCGATCAACGCTCCTGATTTTCTCATAAAATCCTCTCAGATTTCAGATGCGCTTGTTTCCCGTAATGGCAGTCCGGTGTTTCTGGTCGATATTTCTGTTCCGCGGAGTATTGATCCTGAGATCTCCAGGTTTCAGGATGTTCACCTCTATAATATCGATGATCTTCGGGCGGTTGTGGACTCCAATGCAGAACTGAGGCGTCGTGAGGCGGAAAAAGGTATAAACCTTATTGAAAACAAGGTCTGTGAGCTGGTGGAGTGTATGAAAAGCTACGACATTCTTCCTACCCTGGTTTCGATCCGTTCAAAAGCTGAGGAGATCCGCAAAGACGGGCTGCAGGAAATTGATATTCCTGTGCAGCAGAGGGAGGTCGTTGATCTGCTTACAAAATCAATGATCAATAAAATTCTGAAGCATTCAGAATTGAAACTCCGTGAGTACAGCAGCAATTTAAAGCACGGCTGATCCAGCCTTCATTTATTGGCAAATTTTTTGCGGCATACCATCTGAAAGTAAATCTCTTCTAAAGTGGTTTCTTTTACAGGTCTATTGAATGCTTGAAACCGGGCAAAATTTGAGATAACGGGAGGTGATCTATGCGTAAATACATAAGGTTTGTTTTGGGGTTGCGCAAATATTTAAAGGGGCGGCAGGATTCTCTGGAGGCCCTTGATACTGCGCGTCGGCTTCTTAGGGAGAGGATCATATCCCGTGAGAAAAATTTTCTCAATATTCTGGAACGGGGGGTTTTTAATTACCCCAGGAGCCCGTATTTAAAGCTTCTGGAGCCAAAGAAGATCGTGTTCGGTGATGTTAAGGGCTGGGTAGAAAAAGATGGTGTTGAGAACACTCTGGAAAGGCTTCAGCAGGAGGGCGTTTATTTCACCGTCGATGAATTTAAGGGAAAAACAGAAGTAAATCGTAACGGTGTCAGATTTCTCTGTAAAGAGAGCATGTTTGACAACCCTTTTCTATCCTTTGTTTATGAGGTAAGGAGTGGAGCGACCCGCAGTGCCGGCACCAGGGTAAGAATCGATTTTGATTATCTTATTCAGCGTTCTCTCTACGATGCATTTTTGCTTGCCTCACATAACTGCCTGACATCTCCTATCGCCAACTGGTTTCCGCTCTTTCCGGGAGCTCCCGGGATCAACTCATCACTTCGTTTTACCCGTATTGGGAATCCTCCGCGGAAGTGGTTTTCACAGGTTGAAAAAGCGCAGATAAAGGTGAACTGGGAAAAGACCTGGGGAACGAACCTGATTTTCTGGATGTCAAAGTTTGAGGGAGTAGAGATGGCGAAGCCGGAATATGTGAACCTCAATAATGCTTTCAAAATCGCCAAATGGGCATCATCGATGCTTGACCATTACCCCAACTGTGTTATCTACACTTTTGCGACATCGGCTGTCAGGGTCTGTATGGCTGCTCAGGAAAATGGTTTGAATATAAAGGGTGTGCGTTTTCTGGTTACCGGAGAAGCACTGACTCATCATAAGAAAAAGGAGATTGAGGTTGCCGGGGCGCAGGCGATTCCGGTTTACGGTATCTCTGAAGCGGGGGTTATTGCATCGGGATGTGAGCTGGAGCACAATGCAGAGGAAAGCGACCATTGTCATATCTACAAAGATACAACGGCAATTATCTCTCACAGGTATAATGTACCTCATTTTGACAGGGAAGTTGATTCTTTTCTTTTCACCACGCTTCTCTATGAATCTCCAAAGCTTCTTTTAAATGTGGGAATGGGTGATTATGGAAAGGTTTATGCAAAGCCTTGCGACTGTCAATTCGGAAAAATCGGGTTTGATACACATGTGGCAGATATAAAGAGCTACGAAAAATTGACAGGTGAGGGAGTGACATTTGTCGACACCGATTTTATCCGCATCATAGAGAAAGAGCTTCCCGGGAAATTCGGCGGGTGCAGCACCGATTATCAGCTGGTTGAGGAAGAGGATGAAAAGGGGTTAAACAGGCTCAGACTTCTTGTGAGTCCCAGGCTGGGAGAAATCGATGAGAATAAGGTAGTGAGCACGTTTATCACTCTTCTGAAAAATGCAGAGAGCAGTCCGGAGTCATGGGCGCAGTCAGGAACTGTCATGTGGGACCAGTCTCGTCATGTGAGGGTAAAGCGGGAGTATCCTCTTTCGACCCGCAGCGGTAAAATTCTTCCATTTCACCTAGTCAAATAATCAACCTGGAGGGAAGATGGGTTTTCCAGTTCAGCGTCTTAGGCGCTTACGCAGAAATGAGACGATCCGCAGTATGGTAAGGGAGAACAGCCTAACTGTAAATAACCTTATCTATCCGCTGTTTGTAGTGCATGGAAAGGGAATTCGCAGAGAAATTGGTGCCTTGCCGGGAAACTACCATTTCTCAGTTGACATGCTGGGAGAGGAGATAAGGGAGGTCTCAAAGCTGGGCATTCCGGCTGTTCTTCTGTTTGGTATACCGGATATTAAGGATCCGCTGGCATCAGAGGCGTATGCCTCTGATGGTATAGTGCAGAGAGCTATACAGGAGATAAAAAATATTGATCCCGGGATTGTGGTTATAACAGATGTGTGTCTTTGTGAGTATACGGAACATGGCCACTGCGGGATAATTGAGAACGGGTATCTTGTAAACGATAAGTCTCTGGAGCTTATCGAGAGAGTTACGCTCTCTCATGCCTCAGCCGGTTCCGATATGGTTGCTCCGGCGGCGATGCTTGACGGTCAGGTAAAGACCATGAGGGCGGTCCTTGATAAAAACGGCTTTTCCGAAACGGCTATCATGGCCTATTCTGTCAAGTACGCATCAAAGCTCTTCGATATCTTCTTTAAGCATGGAACAGGCGGTGTGCTGGCGTTTGGAGACAAAAAGTCTCATCAGATGGATTATGCAAACTCCGATGAGGCAATGAGGGAGATAGCATCTGATCTGGAGGAAGGTGCAGATATCGTGATGGTCAAGCCAGCACTGTTTTATCTGGATATAGTGTACCGTGTGGCAAATGAATTTAAAGTTCCTCTGGCTGTTTACAATGTAAGTGGCGAGTACGCCATAATAAAGCAGGCTGTCAAGGCCGGACAGGTTGATGAAAAAGAGATACAGAAAGAGATCATGACTGCTTTCAGACGTGCAGGAGCCGATCTGATAATAACTTACCATGCAAAAGAAATTGCGCAATACATACAGGGTGACAGAGGGGAGCGATCCTGATGGAAAAGCTGAAGGTAGTTCATGTATACAAATCTTTCAATGTATATAACGGGCTTATCGAGATACTTACAATTCTGGCACAGAATCTCGACCATGAGCGTTATGAACTGGGGGCTGTTGTTTACGAATACCAGAGAAACTCTTTCGGAGAGAGATTTCAGGAACTCGGGGGAAAAATTTTCGATTTAAAAATCCCCCAGAAGCTTTACAATGAGCCTAAGGCACTGTTTTCACTCTACGATTTTTTCAGGAAGTATCGTCCCCATATAGTGCAGACCCATGTGCTTAAGGCAAATCTCTATGGAACGATGGCGGCGCGCATGGCCGGGGTTCCTGTTGTGATGGCAACAGAGATGACTCTTAAAAACATTGCCCATTCACCTATCACCCGTTTTCGTGACACTCTCATGCAGCCTGTGGCCGGATATTTTATTGACCGTTGCGATAAATTCATGGTGACATCGCAGTTTATAAAGCAGCAATGGCTGAATTCAGAGAATGAAAACCTTTTTGAGGTGATTTATCCCCCGTTTAATATGGAGAAATATGATGAGGCGGTCAGGGTTCCACGTACAGTTACCTCATCGCTGGGCAAGAGAGTCGGATTTGTGGGGAGGCTTTCTGAGGAAAAGGGGATAGATGTTCTTCTCAGGGCTATGAAGGAGGTTCTTAAGGAGGTGCCCGATGCGGATCTTACTATTGTAGGGACAGGGCCCCAGGAGCAGGAGCTGAGGGGATTAAGCAAGATGCTTGGGCTCTCTGATAAGGTGATCTTTACCGGATACAGCTCCAATTCCTTTGAGGCTTTAAGAGAGATGGATCTTTTTGTGCTTCCCTCCAGAACTGAGGGATGTCCTATTGTGATTCTTGAGGCGATGGCAATGGGGTTGCCGGTTGTGGCGACAGATGTAGGGGGGAATCCGGAGCTTCTTATCGATGGAAAGACAGGAATTCTGGTTCCTTCAGGGGATCATGTGCGTATGGCTGATGCGATAGTAAAGCTTATTACAGGAAGTGAGGAATCAAGACAGATGGGGCAGAATGGAAGAAAGAGGGCTTTTTCCCAGTTCCATCCCTCATCTTTCACCAGTAAACTGCAGCTTCTTTACCGTCAGTTGTACGATGAAAAAAAGGAAAAATAGAAGAGAGGAGTATCGGCGGTGCCTGGAAAAAAGGTGATAATTATCGGAAGTGGTCTTGCGGGGCTGGGTGCAGCCTGGCGTCTTGAGAGAGCCGGTATCCGGCCGCAGATTTTTGAGATGGAGTCCAGGCCGGGTGGGCTTTGCAGAACAGAAAAGTCGGGTGAATTCCTTTTCGATTACACCGGGCACCTTCTTCACTTTCGCAACGATGTTTTCCGGGAAATCGTGTTTTCTCTCATCGGAGACAGGCTCAAAGAAAAAAACAGAAGTGCATGGATTTATTCCAAAAACGTTTACACAAGGTATCCATTTCAGGCGAACCTTTTCGGGCTTCCTCTTGATGTTGCCGTTGATTGTATTTACGAATACAGCAGGCAGATTTTCAGTCCTCAAAAAAATGAGATATCAAATTACGAAGACTGGATATATCATCATTTCGGAAAAGGCATAGCAGAACATTTCATGCTGCCTTACAATTTCAAACTATACAAAAAGCATCCACGGGAGATGACCCCTGAATGTACCGGCAGGTTTGTCCCACAGTCTGATCTGAAGCTTCTTTTGAAGGGTGCTTTAAGTGATAACTCAGGAGATCTGGGATACAATTCAACCTTTTTTTATCCTGATAAGGGCGGGATCGAGTCGCTTGTTACCGCCTTATGCAGTGGCAAAGAGATAAGTCTCGGTGAGAAGGTAACAAGAATCGATGTCCAAAGAAAAAAGGCCTATACATCACTTGGTCAGGAGGTCTCTTTTGAGGGCATTATTTCCACACAGCCTGTAACGGAACTGGCCCTCTCTGTAGAGGGGCAGGAGAGCAGCTTGCGGGCGAATGTGTCTGAACTGAAGTATGTTTCAGTATTAAATGTAAATATAGGACTTAAAGGGAACCTTGGAGTAAGGCACTGGGTTTATGTACCCGAAGAGCAGTATTCATTTCACCGCATAGGCTTTACCCATAATTTTTCCGATTACATGGCACCGCAAGGCTGCAGTTCTGTTTATCTGGAGATCTCATACGACCCTTGTAAAGGGATTGACAGAGAAGGAGCTGTTCGGAAATGTATCGATGATATGATGCTTATGGGGCTCCTCAAGGACAAAGAGCAGATTGAGGCGGTAAATGTTATTGATATCCCCTTTGCTTATGTGATATTTGACAGCAGAAGAGAGACGGCACTTAAGAATATCAGGCAATATCTGGAAGGGCAAGAGATCTATTCCGCAGGCCGTTTTGGCTCCTGGGAGTATTTGTCCATGGAGGATGCGTTCATGGATGGGTGGAATGCTGCAGAGCGGTTAATAAAGAAAGCTGAGTAACAGGGGAACGGATGGAGCTTCGAAGATTTGTCGCGTTTCTTGACGGGCACGGACTGCTTAAGCGGGTGAGCAGGAGTGTTGACTGGAAATATGAGATTGGTGAGATCTCAAGGGGTGAGAAGGATAAGGCTCTTCTGTTTGAAAATATTCTGGATTATCCCGGGTATCGGCTGTTCACCGGTGGATTATCCTCAATAAAGCTGATGGCACTTGCTCTTGGATTTGATCTTGGTATTTCCAGAAGAGCATTTCTTTCAAAGTTAAGGACAAGGATCAGAGATTCTATAGAACCTGAGTATTCTCTGAGAGAGGATGAGAGGGAGGTATGGAGAGATGGAAGGGTTAATCTTTATGATCTCCCTGTACCCTGGTGGAACAGAACAGATGGGGGCAGGTATATAGGTACGTGGCATATTAATGTGAGTAAGAGTCCTCTTTACGGTAAAAGAAATGTTGGTGTTTATCGTATGCAGGTTATCGGGCGCAACCAGACTACTGTGAGTGTTTCTCCCGGAAGTCATCTTGCTTTACATGTTGCTGAAGCTGAGGGAATGGGCAGGGATCTTGAACTTGCGGTTGCCATTGGTGTGGCAGAGCCTGTAGTAATGGCAGCTGCAGCAGGTGTGCGATATGGAACAGATGAGTACGGGCTTGCGGGTGCAATTGCGGGTAAGCCGGTTGTTCTTTCCAGGTGCCGGAC
>CAYLVN010000009.1:17918-20210 GCA_964387115.1 uncultured Fibrobacter sp. | reverse complement strand
ATCCGTGATCGCTCATATTCAGAACAAGATTCTGTCCCATAACGGCCAGACCGACTACACCGATATCTGCACATACCTGCATTTTTTCTCGTCTCCTCATTTCAGGTTTGGAGGCACTGAAACTATTTTGTTCTAAGAGTATTCTAATTTAACAGGTTTCAACAATCATGCTGATTCAAATCCCAAAGGAATCCTTTTTGACGGAATCACAGAATAAAATAAAATCAGGAGGAAAGATGAAACATTCAAATCTGGTCTGTCTTTTTTTCGCATGTTTCATCTCGGCACAGGCCAGCGAACAAGTTGTGCACTACAAAATTTCATCTGTCACAGTATTCCGGGACAGGGCACAGGTAACACGTACTTTTTCCGGTGATCTGTTCCAGGGTATAAATGACCTTGTCTTTGATAATCTTCCTGAAAACATTGAAAGCCAGAGTGTAACTGTAAATGGAACAGGGAACGGTATCTTGCGTGACATAAAGATACGCCGGAAAGAACTTGCCGGCAACTATGATTCAATTTCAAAATACCTCTCCGCCAGATCTGAGTTTTATAAAGATTCCATAATTGTTGTTGAAAATAAACTTAAAAGATGCAACAGCGAACGTCAATTTGTTGAAAATATCGCCCTTAAGGTAACAGAGCGGGGAGCTGCTCAGCAGATGCCATCGCCGGAACTTGATAACACTAAATGGCTCAACATGGTTCAATTCTACAGCAGCCGCCTTGAGAATATCGATAAAGAAATACACGCTTCCTCTAAACAGAAACAGATTCTAGAAGATAGTTTGCACCTGGTAGCACGGAGGATTTCCGATCTGGGAAGAGATGATCGTTCTGACAAATTCCAGGCTGTTGTATCATTCATGCTTGAGAAGCCCGGAAAGGTGAATATTGAACTAAGCTACATCGTTTACGGGCCATTCTGGAAACCTGTTTATGATTTGCGGGTAATAAGTGATAAAAAACTCCTTAGAATGACCTACAAAGGCTCCATGCGGCAGAGCACAGGCGAAGACTGGAAAGATGTTCAGATCAAGCTCTCAACAGCCACTCCTCACATCAGTGGCAACCAGCCGGAACTCTCTCCATGGTATATTAACATCTACGAACCACGCCCTGAACCCAGGAGAAGTGAACGCCTTATGGCCAAGTCAGCCGCTCCGGCAATGATGAACCAGATGATGACAATTGATAGTGAGATTGAGAGGCTCAAAAAAGAGACCGAAGAGGCACCTCTTGAGTTCGAAGATGCTCAGGTGGAGTCAGGCGCAACAGCAGTTGTGTTTGCTATCCCGGGTCTTAATACCATCAACAGCGACAATGAAGAACACACTGTTACTATCGTTAATAATGAATTTCCTGCTCACTTCAGGTATTCCTCAGTTCCCAAACTCTCACAGTTTGCATACCTTAAAGCAAAAGTGAAAAACAACACTGAATACAGCTTCCTCCCGGGGCCGGCAAATGTCTTTCTTGACAACTCTTTTGTTGCTAAAAGCAATATGGAGCTGGTTACCCCTCAAGAGGAGTTCTGGACATTTCTGGGCATAGATGAGGCTGTAAAGATAGAATACAAGCTCATAAACCGCCTTGGACGCAATGACCGCGTTATTTCAAAAAAGGAAAAATTTATCTTTAATTACCAAATCAGCATCAAAAACAACCACAAGTCCGAAGAAGAAATCGTTATCTGGGATCAGCTTCCAATCTCCGGCAGTGATGAGATCAAAGTCGAGCTGATAGAACCGAAATGGAAGGAAAACTCTTCATCTCTTAAGAAAAATGAACATGAGTATCTGGAATGGTACTATAAACTCAAAGCCGGCGAATCTGTAAAGATACCCTTCAAATTTTCGGTTGAATATCCTGAAGGGAGAACTGTAAATGGTTTGTAAGAGCAGATATTATACAGAACTATACAAAAAGAGAAGACGATTTTCTGTTGATTCAGCTCTCTCTCTATCGTATTATTTTAATCTGAATATGCATACAGAATATACAGACTGCAATGTTGTGGAAAAAATCAAATGAAACCAATCCATGTACGTGATTATGACCTTCTGGTAATCGGAGAGTGCTATGTAGAGTTCAGGTGTGAAGGCGACCTGAGCCTGTGCAGCACCTTTGACAAGGATATAGGGGGCGCAGACCTGTTCACTGCGGTTACAGCGGCCCGTCTGGGTTCAGGAGTATCTCTTTTGTCAGCAGTATCCCGAGATCCTTTTCACAGCATGATAAGAGAACGGCTTCTATCTAAGGGAATCAATATCGACCACGTAATCACAA
>CAYLVN010000009.1:2486-17908 GCA_964387115.1 uncultured Fibrobacter sp. | reverse complement strand
ATGGAATTTATTTCACAAGTTCACGGTACCCTGACCAGAGAGAATATCTTGTCCACCGTCCCGGTACTGCTGCGGAATCAATTGTCCCGGCTATGATTTATGAAGATCTGATCGAAAACTGTAAAATTGTATATGCTTCAAGTGAACTTCAGTCTGTTTCACGTGCTGCGCGCCATTCTGTTTTCAAGGCTTTCCATTTTGCCCACAGCAACGATATAATGGTCGCCTATGACCCCAACCTCAGGCTCCAGCGATGGTCTCTTGATGATGCAAAAGAGAGTCTGTGGAGCGTTCTTCCGCTCATTGATGTGATCTTTCCCTCATCTCCCGATGAATCCAAGGCGCTCTTTGGATATGAACGTCCCCTTGATGTAATCGGCTTTCTGTGGGACAGGGGTGTGTCCATTGTTGTTGTAAAGACCGGATCTGACGGCTGCATGATCGGGTATGATGGAAAAATCGAGGAATTCAAGCCTCAGGAGCATTCCGATTCGGTAAAAGATCTCACCCTCATAGGCAGCGCCTTTAGCGGCGGCTTCCTCCACTGTATAGCAAGAGGCTACGATCCTTTTACTGCTGCTCAGTTTGCCAATTCTGTCGCTCTTTATAAAGGACTTAAAGGAGGCGGAATCTGTTCACTGCCTGTATCTGGTGATTTAACTGCATGACAACTCAGCGATGGTTCATTTCGATACCACCGGCAGGAGCTGCCCGTGTAGTGGCACTTCATGCCGCAGATGCAATTAAAAACAGGCTGGGCATCCAAAATATTAAAGTTTTCGACTGCCTTGCATACCAGAACGGATTTGCGAATCTCCTGAAAGTAAATGATGAGGATATTTCTGTCGACCTGCTGAACCAGTCCCTTGTTGTTTCATGCCTCGATTTTGATGCAACCGTTTTTCTCTCCGGCGCTCTGAGCCCTGTTACCCTTTTCACCCTCAGACTGTTAAAAAAACAAAACATAAAAACAATACACTGGTTTTATGAAAGCTACAAGAGAGCATCATACTGGCAAATGGTAGTTTCGGGTTACGACCACTTCCTGGCTATCCAGAAAGGTCCAATCCCCGGATTCTGCAGCCGTAACGGTTCAAAATATCACTTTCTCCCTACCGCCTGCAGTAGCTGTGATGATGGGGAATTATCCCCGGAAAGAGAATTTGATGCAGCTTTTATAGGAATTCCCAGCAGATACAGAATAGAAGTACTCGAAACTCTTGCAGCCTCAGGGCTGCGTCTTGCCATTGCGGGAAGCGGTTGGAGAAATTATGATGGGCCCCTGCGTGCAATGATCCTCAATGACAGCTGGACAGATCAATCCCGGTCAGCACAGATACTTAAGAACTGTAAGATCGGTCTGAATCTGTCAGTTGACGATCCGGCAGGAGATGCAGATACACATATCAGCCCTCGTGTTTACGATGTACTTGCCGCCGGATGTATTCTGCTTACAGAAAATGTCCCGCTTCTATATGATTCTCTTCAGGGATGCCGGTTTCATACATTCAGCAGCCAGGATGAAATATGCGGAATTGTAAAGGGAATTCTTGAAAGCTACAGTACCGAATTCAGTTACACGGAATCAAACAGAAGAATCATTCTGCAGTCGCACAGATATGAAAACCGCATTGATGAGCTGCTGGCTGTAACAGCCTGATCAAAGCTCCTCATCAAATTCAAAAGGATAGTTGACAATAATCTCGCCAAGGCTGTCTGGAACCGCGTTGAACTTCCAGGTCGAAATACGGCCGACTATGCTCTTTTCGAACTCCTGATCTCCCGTATTTGACTGGATCAATTTTACACCGCTGACATCCCCGCTTGCAGCTATCCTTATCTCCACAAGCATCCTGCCGGATAGTTTTGTCCCGGCACGAAGTTTTTTATTGTAGATATATTTCAGCTCACCAGTGTGATCGTCGATTGTCTTTTTCAGTGTGCCGGGACGCCTGTAGGGATTTGAGGCAACGGCCTGACGGCGCTCAAATTCCTTGATCTCGGCACTGGAAAGCTTGCCCTGCTCTATAAGGGTCTTTTTCATCTGCTCAGCCTTCTGTCTCTTCACATCCTCTTCACCAGTCAGATCAAGATTCCCAATCTGGTTAATAAGATTAAGAATGCTGTCGTTTGCATATTCTTTTACGGAACCTTGATGCTTTGAATCTTTCTGAAGTTCACCTTTAAGTGAACTTGGAGAGAGAAAGTTTTTGTATCTTTCCACGTTCTCAACAAACATCTGATCTTGATATGCTTTAAGCTGTTTTTTCGCCTCTTCCGCTATACTTTTTTGCTGTTCATAAAACTCCCCAAGCATCAGCATTCTGCGGTGTGCCTGCCTTGACCAGTTTTTAGTCTGGTCCTGTTGAATAACGATCTTGTATTCCATTATCGCTTCATCAATTTCACCCAGTTCTTCGTGTGAGCGTCCTTTATAAAAATGCGCCTCGGCTTTCATCGCCTTGGGAACATTCTTTCCGATAAAAACAGAGAAGTTCTTGATTGCATTACGAAAATCCATCAGAAGATAAAACTGTTTTGCTCTCTCCATCTCACCCATGCTGGTCTTTTCGAGATTCGCTCTTTCCTTCTCCATGGAACTTATAAAATCTATCAGTTTCCATGATAGTATACCCGCCTGGGTGTTTGGGAATTTTGCAATAACCTCTTCGTAAACTTGTTTTGATTTACTGTAATTACTCATCATGGAGTAGCAGAATCCCTGGTGAACCATAACTGCAGCTTTCACTTCCGGGTCAAGCTTTGCAGTTGTCAACACTTCGTCATATATTTTCAGAGCTTCTGCATACCTTCGGTTTCTTTCCCAGAAATATCCTATCTCAATGACACTGAATATCTTGTCATCTCCCTTGGGATTGATAATTTCCTTTCCCTGCAGTATTCTTATGGTGTTTAACACAGCCTTTACAGGTATTCTGTAGAACCGGTTTTTCATCCAGTCATCGTTCTTTGTGATATGATCCCCGGATGTAAGAGCCTGGATTTTTGCTTCCAGTTCATAATTGGTCTCATTCTCCTCGCCATGAGCTATTCTGTGCCTGATAAGCTCATATTTGGCGATGATTCCAAATGTGCTGGACAAGTCTTCCTGAGATGCAATTGTACCCAGAAGATAGTGGATTTCCTCAAAGCGGATATCGATCAGTCCGACATTGAAAAGTCCGGTAAAGGCAAGCAGCAGAATGATGCCGAAGAATTTTAGAAAGGTTTTCATACCTGCTGGCCGGGGTTTGTAGACTGTGCCTTTAAAACGATATTTTTATCAAGCATCTGAGTAGGGCTGACCGGTCCTGTCCTGCGGTCTATGGCATAACAGGAGCCTTCCATACTTTTTACATATTTTTTCACTTCAGCCGCAATGGCTATCATCTCTGCTGTACGGCGGAACGGTCGATTTTTATTGGAGACAACAGCAACCGAAACGCTCATGAGCGGGAAACGCTGCCTTTCACCGCGTCTGTTTACAGATTCTATATAGCCGTTTCTGGCATCGACACTGTTATAGAACTGATAAATGCCACGGTCAAATGATGTTATAAACGATTTGGCAAAGAGCTCCCAGTACTCAAATTCTGTTACCACGACGAAATCGTCACCGCCCTCATGCCCGACAAAGGCGTTTTTTATATCCCTGCGTTTTGCGGAAGCCAACAGGCAGTCCCGTGTATAAATTATGGCCTCATCGCCTTTTGTAAATCCGTATTTATCATTGAAGGCTTTAAAATTATCAAGATCACAGTATAATACGCAGATAGCTTTACCCTTGTTCAGGCAATCGTCTATGTAGCTTGCAATAGTAATATTCCCCGGAAGTCCGGTCAGCGGGTTTGCCCCTTTTGCCTCATCACGCATTCTCTGAAGAGCAACGCTCATTTCATTAAAAGATGACGCGAGCTGCCCGATTTCATCAGGTCTTACAATAGGTACCCTTATGTCAAGTTTACCTTGTGCGATCATGTTGGTAGCCTCATTCAGTTTCTTGATCGGAACAAGGATAATCTTTGAGAAAAGGATTGCAAAAACAAGATGTACCACTACTACAAGGAGACCTATCAGGAGACATTGACGATACAGGTAACGCATCTGGCGGTCAATATCTTTCATGACCAGCTTTATTGATGCCACGCCGATTTTGTCGTTACTGTATGTAAATGGCAGATAGAGATCTATGGACTTTTCTTTTCGGTCAACGTTATGAAAAAACAGTTTGTCTTCAAACCCCTGCTTTGTGATAGCCATGTTTATCATCTTGAGTTCGTTGACCTCAGCAGTTTTCTTCTCGACAATCTTGTTGTTTACCATATTGACAAATACTTTGCCGCCCTCGCTGAAGAGAGTCAGATTGCTGATACCCAGCGCACCGGCATCTTTCAGTATCTTATTGATAACAACGGTTGTTATATCGCTTTCGGTTTTAATGATGTTGTCTATGCGGTATTTAAGACCTGTACCCTTGTTCTGACTGTTGAGGATCGAGTTTTCCGCGATAAGATCAAGCTGGTTCTCAAAGACCATCAACACAAATATCGATACATTCAGAATGGTCAAAAGCACATAAGCTATAGCAGTCTTTACATTGATCGACTTTGTGTTAAATCCCCTCATATTGTCCTCTGTTAAATAGCCGCAACTCTGCACTCTGCCGGTACACGAGATTAATTCGGGCCGGATACAGCCACGGTTTCCGGATAAAATGCATTTCTTTGTTAACCTAATATTATAGTAAAGAAGCCCTCAATTCAAGCTCCTCATTCCATATTATACTCATTCAGTTTATTGCGCAGTGTCCTGATCGAAATTCCAAGCATTTCCGCTGCTCTGGTCCGGTTCTGACTGCAATGGTTAAGTGTCTCTATTATGAGCCTCTTCTCCATCTCCGCAACTGTCATCCCGGCCTGAAGTGAAGATGCTTCACCGTTAGAGTGCTCCTCAGGATTGCGGAACTGGAAAATTTCAGGCTTGATCTGCCCGGTACGAGTGAGAACAACAGCTCTCTCGAGGGCATTTTCGAGCTCCCGGATATTTCCGGGCCAGTTGTGGCATAAAAGTACCTTCAGTGATTCCTCTGTAAGTCCCTCAACGCTGAAACCGTTCTCATTATTGAATTTTTTTATGAAATGTTCGGAAAGTTTTGCGATATCGTCTTTTCTTTCACGCAAAGGAGGAAGGTGTACATGAATGACATTGAGCCTGTAATAGAGATCTTCCCTGAATTCCCCTTTTTCTACTGCATCCTCGAGGTTTCTGTTTGTAGTAGCGACAATACGCACATCGATCTCTATCGGCTCATCTCCTCCGACTTTGTTTATCTCCCGCTCCTGAAGCACCCGAAGAAGCTTTGCCTGCGCCATCATCGGCATTTCCCCTATTTCGTCAAGAAGAAGAGTGCCTCCGGAAGCCGCTTCGAATTTCCCTTTTTTCTGCTTGATTGCCCCTGTAAATGCGCCTTTTTCGTGACCGAAAAGTTCCGACTCAATAAGCCCCTCCGGCAGAGCTGCGCAGTTCACCTTTACAAAAGGACCATTGCTCCGGCGACTCTGATAATGAATCGAGCGGGCAATGAGCTCTTTTCCAGTACCTGATTCTCCTGTAACAAGCACTGTCGAACGGCTCTCTGCCACAGAGGAAACCAGTGCCCTGATCTGCTCCATACCCGATCCAGTACCGATAAAACTCCACTGGTCACGCAGTTCCGATTTGAGTCGTTTATTTTCCTTGAGAAGTGACTGGTATTGAAGTGTACGGCTGACTGTCAGTTCAAGTTCGTTTATCAGATTATCAGTCTTTTGAATAAAATCAAATGCTCCCTTCTTCATGGCCTCAACAGCTGTCTCGATTGCACCGTAAGCAGTAATGATAAGAAACGGAATTTCCGGATCAAGCTGCTTTACTTTCTCAAGCAGTTCTATCCCCGACATGCCTGGCATCTTCATATCTGAAATGACAAGGTCATACGGGTAGCTGGAAACTTTATCGATCCCCTCAGATCCATTACAGGCCGATTCTAACTCATATCCCTGCCTGCGCAGCGTCTCGACAATTGAGTCCCTGAATAATTCATTGTCATCAACGACTAGAATTCTTTTCTTCTCCATGGGCTTACTCCATTATTCCTTGAGGAGCGGCAGGAACACTTTCACTGTCGTCCCCCTGCCTGGCGAACTCTTTACATCTATAAACCCGGAATGAGACTCAACGAATCTCTTTACAATAGCAAGTCCCAGTCCGGTTCCGTTTTCTTTGGTGGTAAAGAACGGATCAAATATTTTGATGATTCTCTCTTTCTCTATGCCTGTGCCCGTATCTGAGATGGAAAAACAGACAAACCCCGCATTTTTCCTCTCCCCTCTCTCCATCTGCACAGAGAGGCTTCCGCCCTCAGGCATCGCCTGCACCGCGTTCAGACAGAGATTCATAACTACCTGACCTATCTTCTCAGGATCGGCAAGAACAAACACAGGCTCCTTTTCCCAGTTCTTTTTCAGATCTATATTCTGTCCAAGCCGCTCGATTTCTATCTGTACAAAATCGACAATCTCCTCCAGGATCATTCCAAGCTCAACTTTACGGAATTCAGCTTTAACAGGGCGGGTATACACAAGAAGATTGGAAACAATTTTATTGAGCTTCGAGAGCCCTTCAGTAATCTTTCCAAGCGTTTTTTTCCTCGGATCATCCCCGGAAAGATCCCTCTCAAGCAGTCCTGCCCACATTCCCATTGCACCGAGCGGATTTCGGATTTCATGAGCCACCGTGGCAGACATCTCGCCCAGTGCAGCCATTGTCTTTGCCTGCTGCATCTCTTTTTCAAGGGCTTTAATCCGGGAAATATCACTGAAAATTTCTACAGCTCCGAGCCGGTGTCCGTTCTTATCCTTCAGAAGAGCAGTCTGAAACGATACCGGGACAGGATGTCCGTCTTTATGCCAGATCACCTTCTCATCCCGCTTCAACCCCCGCCCGGTGTGAAGCACCTGATAGAGAGCCGGTTCACCATCAGTTCCGCCTCTGAAAAAATCTATGTACGGTTTATCAATCACTTCAGACTGATCAAAACCGGTAATCTCTGAAGCCGCACGGTTGAAATTTGTTACATTTCCAAGATCGTCAATACCTACAACACCGTTGTCCATACTCTCCAGGATGCTGTTGAGGTATGTGCGCATCTCTTCCTGTCTGGTAAGGCTCTGCTCAAGTTCGGTATTTTTGCGGTCAAGCTCGAGATTGATTTTCCGGAAGTCTTCCTGCATCCCGGCATAAGCACTGCTTAGCTGTTCGGCCCTGAGCTGGAAGTCATTGAAGGCTTTCTGAAGAGATTCGAAAAGCTCTATTGATATAGTCGAGGCTGCTGTTTCTCCGGCATTCATCCGCGCCGCTCCAGTGATTTACAGATCAAGCCAGCGCACCGGCAGATTTCTTCATCTGCAGACAGTCTATCCGGCAGCGCCACCATCCTGTTTATTGACAATACTTTCGATATACTTTTTAAGCTGTTCTTCTTCATCGAGGAATTCCCGTATCGCAGTGCCGGTCTGCTCTAACACCTCATCCAGCGCCTGAGTTTCTCCAACTTCCATCAAGCCTTTTCTACTCTGCCATTTTTCAACCATAGCCGATGTGCGGCTGCGCTCATTCTGGATGTTTTCCAATAGATCTTTTTTCTTTTCCAGACCCGCTATCACTCCAGAGATATCGCCTCTGGAAAGCACCAGTCGTCCCAGAATTTTTCTGACAAGATCACGCAGTTCCCTGTACCAAAGAAGCTGACGCCTGAAGGAATCTGCGAGTTCCTGAATCAGAATTGTATCATTCTCATCCATGTATTTCAACTTGGAAGTTAAAGGTGTAAAAAAGTCATCCGTTTATTCTTACCCTTATTTAAGAACAGCCCTGTACTCATTTTCCCAGATCGCATCTTCCATTTTCCACTTCGCCTGCTTTGCCCAGTAATCATCTGGATACTTACGGATAAGATCCTTGAAGGTATCCAGAGCATCCTGATAGCGGTTGAGGTTTTTATAGATGCTCCCGATCTGAAACAGGCCCCAGGGGGTTTCCTGAAACGCAGGGTATTTTCTTGTTACTTTTGTATAATACTCCATTGCGACCTGGTAATCTTTTGCCTTATACTTTTCATCTGCTATCCGGTAATAGCTATCAGGCACTCTGTAGAAAATATCATGTTTCTCTCCAAGATCAATTGCTGACTTGAATGCCTCATGAGCACGTGTGGAATTGCCGATCTGAAGATAAAGTGTTCCGGTTTTAAAATACGCTAAGACCCGATCGCTGTTTTTACCTTTCAGTGATGCCTGCTGGTAGGCATCGATTGCCTTTTTGGGCTGCTCCATCTCCTCATAGCACTCCCCCAGTTTCTCGTAAGCTTTCCCGACCCACTCATGCTCACGGTTATTCTGAATAAAGGTCCTGAAAAGCGTCTCTGCTGTCTGGGGCTCATCCCGCTGCAGATAAGTAAGGGCCTTTAGAAACAGACTCTGAGCCGCTACTGGATGTTTAGGATATCTGTCAAGGATCTGCTGGAACTGATTTTCTGCTTCCTTTAGCAGATTCAGCTTGAAATAGCAGACACCAGTATTGTAGAGGCAGTGAAGAAGTGCGATGCCATCAGGATATGAAACCATCACCTTCTTGAATTCCCGTATAGACGCATCGTAATTTCCTTTTGTAAACTCATGTATTCCACCGAGAAGTTTCTGGCCAAGGTCGGTAAGTGTATCAACTGTCATCATCGAAAGAAGGGAATCAATCCTTACCTCAAGAATCGTGTATTTCTCCTGTGCAAGAGGCTCAGCTGAAGGAAGCTTGCCAGGTGAAGATATGGAAGCCTGAGGTGTTGATAAGCTGTTTTTTGCTGCGGTCTTTACTTTTTGAGTATTTTTTGCTCCTGCCTTATCAGGTATCTTTTTTAGCCTGTCTATAAGTTCCTGCGCTTCTTTCTTCCCCGGCTGATAAGTTGATTTCTGCAAGTAAGAGTTCAGATGCTTAATCGCCTCTGCGGGTTTATTTTCACCAGCCAGTATTTTACCCAGGTAGAAATGTGAATTATAACCAGGCCCCGGAAAATCTACAGCCTTGAGGAAATTGATCTTTGACATCTGGTACTGTCCCCGGGCGTTTCGTATAAGGCCCGCATAATAATAGGCTCCAGCGTGATTGGGTTTGACCTTCAGAAGATTCCGGATCTCAACAAGGGCATCATCATGTTTTTCATTTTCGTAAAGATCAATAATTTTGTCAAGGATACTGTCGTTTGTTTCCGATGATCTTGAGTTATCCGGTTCAAAAGGTTTCCCTTCCCTGACCGGATCAGCAGTGCCCTGCTTCCGGGTAGATTCTGCGGCGGTTTCCCTGAGATCCACCCGGGCAGAAGAGTTCTCGCTGACACCTGCAATTTTCATCATTCGATCAATCTGATTTTGTAAACTGTCTCTCTCTGCCGGATCACAGGACTGCTGGTAAGTCTGCAGTTCGATAATCGCCTTCTGAAGCTCACCGTCATTTTCATATGCCTGTGCAAGCAGCTTATGAGCCTTGCCCCAGCCGGGATTGTAAGAGAGCGCTTTTTTCAAATTATAGACAACAAGACGGTATCGGTTCTGTGCCATACGGATTTCAGCCATGTGCATATAGGCATTATAATTATCAGGGTATGCCGAAAGAACCTTCCGGAACTCCTCAATCGCTGCTTCATGTTTATTCTCATTTTTGTATTTAACACCCAGACGGTAGTGAATGTAATCACCGGTCTGGGAAGCAGGAGTTGCGGCCGACAGAAAAAACAATAAAACAAAAACAAACCGGACGATATGCGACTGAGTGCGATGAGCGTAAAAGAGAGATTCTGTCATAATGTGCTCTTATTCCCGGGATGAAAAACAAATCTTTCAGTTTTATCCATTATCATTTTTTCTCCTGACCCGTATTTGATAAATGTATTGGGGAAAACGGTGCCTATCATGACCCCTGGATCGAGTTCGCAGTTGTTCTGAATCCGTTCGATCTCCTTTACACGAGCTTTCATTTTCAGACATGTATTGTTGGACTCGATGATCTTATCTTTTAATTCCTGCAGCTCTTTCTCTCTTTCTAAAGAAAGTGTACCGTTTTCATCCATTGTATCCCTGACAAGAGTAAAAAGCTGCTGCTTCAGTGCTATAAATTCACTTGCAATAAATACAAGCTCTTTCAGAAGCGAATACCTCTCCTGGAAAAGCATCTGCTTTCTTCCTACATCAAGTATTGTCTTTGTTTCGGCTCCGCTCCCCACTGCATCGGCATCGATTTGAATCGCTATGATATTTCCACCCACTATAAGCTTTGATCTTACCCTTGATCCGGAAATAATACTGCTGTGCATTATATCTTCACTTATAATAACATCACCACCAGACTCAACGACGAAGTTTTCTATGTGACGCGCACGTATAGTGCCTTTGCAGAAGATCTTTCCATTTCCCGATCCTGCAGCCCCGCACCTGATATCAAGGTTACCCTTACATTTTATATTTGAATCTTCTATGCTGCCGTTTACCTTCAGATTACCGCCAGTTTCAACGGTAAATCCAGACCTTATTGTGCCGCGAATACTCAGGTTCCCGCTGAATACAATATTACCGGTTGAATAGTCAATATCCCCGATAATAACCTTCTCATCCCTGACTTCAACCTTTCCATCAGTGTCGATTCCAAGTGCACCATCAATTTCAGCTATTAGAAGATCGGGATCTGAGCCGCAAACAGCTGTTCCGACACCAGGACAGAGATTTACATCCTCAACAGGGGGCGCAGGGATGGATTTACCGAATACATTCATGCCGTCAATTCCCGGCCTGGGATGTATTTTCCGTGCAAGCCCGGTTCCTTTTTTAATATCTATGACAACACCGATTTCATGGTAGTCAACACTTCCATCTGAGAGCTGCTTCGGTCTTCCCATTTCAGAAACATCCACAAGCATCTCAATATGTCCGGGTACTCCTGGTTCAGGCGGAACCCCTCTGGCCACTTCAATTCGGTTCTGAATTCTACCTGCGGCTATGGCTGCAAGCGACTCCTCAATTATTCCAAAAACTATCCCTTTACGATTCAGTAATTGACGGAGGGACACGGAAGTCATCTCACCGGTAGCACCCTGAGGAGGAATCTGTATGAAAGCCCTGAGTCCGTCAGGTGTGTGCAGAACCGAAATCTCAGGCATCAGGTATCCTGTCTCTGAGGATCCAGATAGAGCTGCGGTTTAAGATAATTGCAGACATAATCACGCACCGAATCCTCAAGTTTCATACATTCTGTATCACATCCGGCCGCTTTGAGTTTCCTGAGATCAGCCTCTGTGAAATACTGGTATTTACCTTTAAGTTCTTCGGGCATTGGAATGTACTCTATGGAAGGCTCTTTTTCGAGCGCAGAGAAAATAGCCTTCGCCAGATCGTTCCATGACCGAGCGATGCCCGTACCTATATTGTATACACCTCCGATATCAGGTTTGTCCATAAAAAACAGCGTCATGCGAACCGCATCCTTCACATAAATGAAATCTCTGAGCTGCTGACCGTCTCCATACTCTGGCCTGTATGACTTGAAAAGTGATATTACACCTTCATCCCTGGCCCGTACAAAAGCCTTATTCACAACACTCCTCATATCAGCTTTGTGATACTCATTTGGTCCAAAGACGTTGAAATATTTGATAGCCACCATTTTGCGGAGCCATCCATGCTTCATTGCGTAAAGATCAAACATCTGCTTTGAATATCCATACATGTTCAGAGGACGGAGTTTATCCATCACCCCCTCATCATCAACATACCCCATGCTTCCATCGCCGTAGGTTGCCGCACTGGAGGCATAAATGAATCGGACACTATTGTGCTTCTCCCACCATTTCCCCAGACGCACAGAGTATTGATAGTTGTTTTTTGCCAGGTAATCAGCATCTTTTTCGGTCGTTGATGAACAGGCACCCAGATGCAGTATGGCCGTTATATTTTCATCGAAAAAACCGCTTTCCAGCCTGTCTATAAATTCTTCTTTATCAAAATATTCTGCATAACGGAGCGACACAAGATTGCGCCATTTTTCTCCTTTTCCCAGTCTGTCCACTACTATTATATCATCAATGCCGTGTTTGTTAAGATGCCAGATAAGAGAACTTCCTATAAATCCGGCTCCCCCAGTAACAACTATCATATTGACCTCCAGTTCTTGTCTGATAAAATAGTATCTTTTTACACCGGATTTTTCACTTATATTTCTGATCATGCTGTTGGCTTTCATTTTCCATTACAATAAACCTGTCTGGAGCTCAATGTGAACTGTCACCGGTGCGGATACACTTCAAACAACCCGGTCACCTCCCAGAGCTGTCCGGCCTGTGGAGGCACAATTGTCACATCAGAACAGCCGGAATCAAAGCAGATGTTCTGGGAGTCCGCACCGGCATCACAAAACCCGCTCAAAAGCCTGGTTGACACACTTATTCAGGCACTCTTTAACCCCGCACAATTATTTATGCTGGTAAAACGCTCTACGGCAGATCTGAAGCGGGCACTGCTTTTCGGTCTGATTACCGGAAGTTTCGGAGTAGCGACTACGTTTCTCTGGTCGATTGTAACACTCAATACTTTTTCCGGGTTTAGGGAGGATTTTGCCGGCTTAGACGGTTCCTCACTGATTCTTGCTCCACTGTACATCTGCATACAAATACTTCTAACTGCTGCCTATACCCACTTGTTGATGCGTATTACCCGTTCCGCCACTGCCCCGTTCCTCTTGACATTTAAAACTGTATGTTACTGTGAAAGTGCGATGATCCTTAACGCAGTACCGGTCTTTGGCTCACTTCTTTCACTCATATTCTGGATCTATCTGCTCATCACCGGAACCAGTATTGTTCATTCTGCAGCAAAAACCAGAGTTTTTTTAATACTGTTTACACCTGTTTTGATCCTTGTCTTTATCGCCGCCCTTGGACTGGTTGCCGCAGTGGCAGGGGGACTGGCAGCAACAGGTCTTATTGGTAACATCATTCCTTTTCTCAGATAATTTCTATCTTGAAAAGCTCTGAGAAGTATTGTAGCATTTGATTTGTATAGTTACCCGAAGGCGTATATGAATAATAAAATAAACATGCTTCTGGACGTCAGCATTCCTCTGGGGGTTCAGCTTGGGCAGACAAAGATGTCAATACGGGAACTGCTGAGCCTCAAAAAAGGATCTATTGTGCGGCTCGACCGAATGGCAGGTGAACCTATCGATATATTCTTAAGCAATAAGCTTGTGGCAAAAGGGGAAGTAACTGTAGTTGACGACAAACTCTCGGTTCGTATCGGGCAGCTTTACGGCGAACAGGAAAGATTCAAGCACCTCTGATATTTCAGAACACAATACCCATTGTCAACCTGATAAAAGACAGGTCTATTTCATCAAACCTGAATGCGTAGTCCATGAAATATTGCCTGTAATGAAAGCCTGCACCAAGAGTGGGTGTTTTTCCGGAAAAACCGGCACGAAATGAGACTGTTTCCCAGAATTCCGCTTCAACTCCACCATGATAACTCAAGCCCTGACTTTTTTCAAGCGCAAGTGCAATTGTCCAGTTCCCGGCAAGATCTCCGCTTAAGTCCTCATAAGCTATTCCGTAATACTGCGCGAATTTGAATGGTTCTCTATAATTTTGCAGCGAATTCATCCACATTATCTGGCTTGGAATAATGTCCCGCAATGAGATCCCCAGAATCAGATTCCGGCACACCTCTTTTTTCTTCAAGTCATAGTCCAGCCCGATCCTGCCAATCAGACCAGCATCAGCATTAACCCCTATTCCCAGGTGCAGAACATCTTTGGGATTCATAGTCTGAAGAAAGCCCTTAAAATTAACGCCCGCAGAAATCTCGAGTGGAAGAGGTACACCGGTTCCAGGTACACGGGGCAGATGAAAAGGGAAAAGTTTGCCGATCGTCAAAACCAGATAATGCTGGTTATTCTTGAAATACCCCTCAGGATCACCGTCAGACCTGAGTGCAGGATTCCTTATTCTCTCCTGATAGGTCCCATCTAAAGAATCATAATAAGGAGTTGAACCGCTGAAAAAAGGCATATAGATGACCGAGCTTCCGATTCCTCCCTGGATAGGAACATGTGCTGAAAAAACAGCCTGTCTGGATAGACCACTGTAAAGATCGGCTATTTCCGCGGAAATCTCATATTTCTGCTGCAGCGGGGATGCACCGGGGTTCCAGAGTGCAGATGTCGCCCTTGATGGAAGTACAACACCGGCATCACCCATAGAAGCTATATCACTGCCGGCAGGAAGACGGGTCATTTCAGCACCGTAGCGTATCGACTCCTCTGCCATGGCAAGGAGGGAGTAAATCAGTACAGCTGCAACCACCAGCTTCCCTGATGAACCAGCCATCATTCTCCAATCAATGTAACTGAAACAGACCTTTTCCTGGGTCCGTCAAATTCACAAAAGTATACAGATTGCCAGGTTCCAAGGAGCAGATCACCATCGGTCACCGGAACCTGAACACTTAAACCCACAAGAGCAGCTTTTATGTGGCTGTCTGAATTCCCTTCCATATGCCTGAAAACAGCTTCCCGTGGAACCATACGGGAAAGTTTGTCAAAAAAATCAAGTCCTACATCCGGATCAGCATTTTCATTTACCGTCAAACCGGCAGTAGTATGCAGACTTGATACATTACAAATACCGTTTTTAATACCCGACTGCAGGATTATCCTGCGGATATCATGTGTAATATCCACCCACTGCGAACGTCGTTCGGTCTTAATCGGAATCTGACACTGTTTAACCATTATAGGAATTTTACATCAAGGATGGGAGTTCGTCAATCAACTATAAGATCTGCAGGGAGAAGGTAGTTTGAAGGATCGACATTACCTTTTACATTTCTGACTTCATAATGAAGATGCGGACCGGTACTTCTGCCGCTGTTACCCATATAACCTATTAATTCTCCCCTTTTCACTACTTTTCCTGGACTGGTAGCAAACTGTTGGAGATGTGCATAAACAGTTTCAAGTCCACTGTTTGGGTGCTCAATCATTATTACCCTGCCAAAAAAGTCCCTTACACCTGCAAATTTCACCACACCGTTAGCTGTGGCATAAACCGGGGTCCGGAGCTTATTTGCTATATCGATTCCATCATGAAACAGAGTGCGGTTTGAAATGGGGTGGAAACGGGATCCGTAATGTGATGAAACGCTGCCGTTAGTAGGCCATATTGATGGAATCTGAGCCCAGCGGTTATGGAGCAGTGACACAAGATCTTGAGTCTGCGAGAGGGTTGAATCCTGAAGTTCGGCTTTTCTGAGCAAAACCGCGATGCTCTCCTTAACCGCTTCAGCTCTCAT
>CAYLVN010000009.1:0-2470 GCA_964387115.1 uncultured Fibrobacter sp. | reverse complement strand
CCTCTCTGCTTGGCCTTCCACCAACACCAGCCTGGCGAACATCATCACTTATCGGGTTTAATCCATATTGCAATCTCAGTTTATCTTCGAATACGATTAGCGAATCAAGTACTTCTGACTCTTTTACGATGGACTTATTGAGCAATTTTATTTTCTGCAGCAATCCATCGTTCTCACTCCTGGCCTCGTAAACTCCGAGTTTGGCAATACCGTATGATGCTGAGAACCAACCCAGGCGAATCAGCCCGAACAGCCCTGCAACAAATAAAATGGTGAGAGTAATTAGAAGAGTTCTACTCAGATAAACCTGAGAAACCCTGGAATAGGATCTGGGGTTAAGAAAGACGAAATGCCACCCAGTTTTTTTAACCAACTCCGGATTCTCCCTTCATTAGAATCATAGATTCCGGATTTTGAACATTTCAATCTATATTACGCGCTTTAATGATGACAACAACAGAATTTATACGATTAAAAAATCAGGTTGGGAAACGGATACCAATCCACAGGTGGCGGATTTGAGATTAAATTGCAGTTTCAGCTTTTAACAGGAATAATCAACCGGAAAATGGATCCTTTTCCTTTCTTGCTCTCGAATTCTATAAAACCGTAATGTGATTTAATACAGTCACGCACGCTGGCAAGGCCTAAACCAATTCCTTTCCCGACAGCTTTTGTAGTAAAAAAAGGCTGAAACAGGTGTTCCAGAGTATTCGTGTCCATACCGACACCAGTGTCGGATATCGAAAGTACCACAAATTTGCCCGGACTGACTTTAGCCAACTTCGCTTCTTCTTCGCTGTAAGAAATATTTTCTGTTGAAAACTTCAGTTCGCCTCCGCCAGATGACATTGCATCACAGGCGTTCGTGACAACATTTAGGATGGCATTCTGCAAATGGTTGGGGTTTCCGTAGATAATAAACTCTTCAGCACTGAAATCAGTGGAAACAGCGATGCTGCAATCAATTGTGGGTTTTACAAGTTCAAGCACATTATCCACAACCTGATTCAGCGAAAGCTCAACCATGTTGTGATCATCCTTGCGGCTGAACTCCATAAGACGGTTAGATAATTCAGCAGCATGTTTGGATGCCGAAATGATTGTATCAATATAAACAACCTCTTCTTTTGCAGAGCAGAAGTCCTGACGCATTATCTCTGCGCACCCGAGAATACTTCCTAACTTGTTGTTCAAATCATGAGCAACTTTGCCTGACAGCCTTCCTATAGCATCCATCTTCTGGGTTTCAAAGAGCCGGCGCTGCAGTTCCATTCTCTCTTTTTCGGCTTTTTTATACTTTGTAATGTCAAAGATAACGCCCTGGCTCCCCTGAAAAGCAGCTTCTTGGCTGTTATGTTCCCGGACTTTCTTGTAATCATAAAAACCTTCCACAGCAATAATTCCAGTCACATCCCCAACCAGAATCTTTACACCTTTTCTGTCCTTTGCCATAAGACGTACTTCCAGATTTTTTGTTCTGCGGTCACCTGTTCGACGCTCATCAAATAATTTAGGGGCCTTTTCAACGCCGGTTTTTTTCCCGGCAAATCTGGGCAGAACAACTGCTCTGGCAACTCTTTCATATTCCTCTTGAGACATAATGGTGGAGAAATGTTTCCCGATTAACTCTTCAGGCTTATAGTGCAGGATGTCATCTACGGCTCTGTTTATGAATACAAAATGGCCTTGCACATCGAGTATATAGATAATTGCAGCAGTTATTTCCGTTATCCGCCCCAGACGTTCACTCAGGCACTCATTTTCATAACGAAGTCTCTCGAGCTCATCGAGCAACGCATCGTTCTTCTCTTTACTATGCATCATTACTCCACATCAAAGCACATTATTCAAAATATTATTGAGTCTTTATTATAACATAACCATGTATTTAGTTCAAGTCTTTAAGAGGGGCCGACGGGGATACTGGCCACAGTTCATTGCTTAAAGAAATAATGGAGTAGCAGAGCAAAACCGTATATAACCCAACTTATTCATTCTGGAAGGAACTAAGTGCGTTTAGACCTTGTAGCAGGAAGGTTTGAACAAATTTTGATGTACCACACTGGTGGTACATCAAAATTTGTGAAAGCCTTTATGCACAAGGGATATGTGCAATTCGCACTGATCCCCGGGTGCATAAGTTTTTTATAATGTAATGCCGGCTTCAATTTCGTTCAGAGCCGGTTACCAATAATAAAATGAATCTTAAACTAAATACCTTCTTTGATATTTTCCGGGGACTTAGGGTGCTCAACTTCAGGTATAAGGTACCACCCTGCCAGATAGGTAAGAACGCCCGGCCACACTGCAGTAAGAATAGTGACAAACACAAATACCAGACGTACCAGTGTCACATCAAAATTGTAGCTGTCTGCAAGGCCCGCACATATTCCGGCAATTTTCTTTCCCTCTCTTAACCTGTATAGTTTTTTCATGAACACCTCCTTATGCTATTGTTCAGTACAGT
>CAYLVN010000008.1:14804-21073 GCA_964387115.1 uncultured Fibrobacter sp. | reverse complement strand
CTGTATTAGTCTTGTTTGCCTGTACTTTTGCTCAGAACCATTTCTCCAGTGGCTCGGGAACCGATTTCGATCCATTTATAATCACCTCTCCCCAGCAATTGAGCAATATCCGATATTATACCGGTCCTGAACACAAACAGAAACATTTTCTTCTACAGAACAATATTGACCTGGGTACTGCGCCCTGGAATCAAGGGTCGGGCTGGGATCCAATAGGGAGCAAAGATACTCTTAACCCGCCGTTTGAAGGTGCATTTGACGGTAATGGAAAGAGCATATCGAATCTTTACATTTCCAGTGATACCGGTTTTGTCGGTCTGTTTGGCTATTCAACAGGAGAAATAAAAAATCTCCATCTTGTCTCAGTTGATGTCAGCGGGAAGAATTGTACTGGTGGAATGTGCGGAAGACACGACAGCGGCAGTGTAATTTCCTGCACGGTGAGTGGAACTGTAAGAGGAAACAACTACGTTGGTGGCTTGATAGGTGAGACCCGGAATTCAGAATTAATAAGTAACTGCAGTGTATCAGTTTCGGTTGAAGGACTCGGATGGGTTGGAGCGATGGCGGGAATGAATGTCAGGGGGAAAATTACCGGGTGCAGCTCAAGCGGAGAAGTTACAGGAAGCAGTTTCAGTGGTGGTTTGATAGGAAACAGTCACTATGGAATTATTGAAAGTTGCTTTTCTACAGTAAATGTAACAGGTGGGGAAAAAACCGGGGGATTTATCGGAGAAGATCTGCACTGCCGGATTGACTCCTGCTATGCTTCCGGCACAGTCAGCTGTACTGACGAAGGATGCGGTGGGTTTGCAGGAGGACATTATCAGTATGGGGTAATTGAGGATTGTTATGCTACAGGTATGGTACAGGGGAAAAACAGTGCAGGAGGATTTGCCGGGATAAGCGCAGATACACTTAGACGCTGTTACTCTACAGGAAAAGTGAGTGGAAGTGATCTGGTGGGGGGATTGGTCGGACTTGCCTATGGATCGATATTTTCCAGTTTTGCAACTGGGAAAGTCGACGGAATTGTGACTGTCGGAGGTCTGGCTGGAGAAACTTATGATAGAGTGATGAATTCCTATGCATGCGGTGAGGTCATCGCAGCAGAAGACAAGGCCGCAGGATTCATAGGTAGAAACTGTGCTGCTGATGTACAAATGTGCTATTCTACAGGAAAGGTAAAAACTCCGGGTCCTCTTTACAGTGGATTTGTCATAAATGACTGCGGGAAGAAAAAGTTTCCGAATTGCTACTACGATTCGGCGACCGCGGACTGTTCAGATACTGCGGCAGCAATGCCGCTCACCTCATTGCAGATGGCAACCAGGAGCAGTTTCTCTGACTGGAAATTTGATTCTATATGGGTGATCGATGAGGGCAGAACCTATCCGTATCTTAAGTGGCAGAATGAGCCTTCGGAACATAACATAATCCCGGGAGTAAGTGCGTTGCGCAATGTTAGCTCCGGTATGATAATGAGACCGTCCGATGATGGTGTGCGGTTTCAAGGCAATTCTGTTATCACCTGCAACGGCTTCTGTAAAATCAGGCTGTTTTCATCTAACGGCTCACTTGTTTCTACCTTTACCTCTGAAAAACCCTCAGTGTATGAGCCCTTTAAAAACGGTAATGTTAATAAGGGAATCTATATAGCGACTGTTTTCAGGCCCGGGAAACAGGCCTTCAGCAGGGTTCTGATAAACAGGTGAAATATCCGATATAGATTTCCTCTTTTGATTGAACTTTCGGGTTTTCTTCATAGTTTCCTGCCGGTACCGTCATTTCATTTGTTTGATCTCAAGGACAGTAGCTTCCGGGAACCGATAGGCAGTGCTGCGCACCATTGACCAAAAGAGCATCAACTCACCGGGTTTAATAGACAGAATCGTCACTGGTACCTGTTAACTTGTTCACAACTGTGAACAGATTGTTTGACCTGACCATCGTTTTTTTTGGCGAACTTCATCAAAAACAGCTAATTTATCATCATGGCAAGTAAGGATGTCATTCAGGTAAGAGAACAGTCTGTGAATGAATCTTTCCTGGTGCTCGGGGATTAAAGTATTAAAGGGTTGGCCGAGCGAGAATTCGCAGCTGCCCGTAACGGGTAATGAAATTTTTGAGGTAACCTAAAGTTTAAAAGCATGCTGTTTTGAAGGATCGTTTTTTCATTAAAGGGGATAGATTCCTATGAATCGATTAAAAATGGTTATTTCGGTGATGCTGTGTGGCTATCTCTGGGCAGATGCACAGGAAATCTCTTTGTCCGGCCGAGTTGTCGAATCCGGGACACAAAATGGCCTTGCGGGTGTTGCTGTTACACTGAGTAATAAAAGTGAAGCTTCTGCCATATCCGGAGAAGACGGCTCTTTTAACATCAGCGGTTTAGGTGCGATTAATCTAAATAAAGCTTTAACTGCAAAGCCGTTCGCCCTTAGAAACAATTCGCTTGTCTTTTCTGCTACAGCTTCAGATGCAACGGCAAAAGTCGATCTTTTTGCTGTTAACGGAAAAGTATTATACTCGGTGAAAGTCAATCTCTTTAATGGTGAACATAGCATTTTACTCCCGAAACTCAGCTCGGGAATCAATTTCATGCGGGTTGTAATCGGTAACAGATCTTACTGCGGTACTTTGTATTCTTTTGGCAACAGGATTACTTTGTCAGATGAATATGAAGTTGCGGCCACTAAAGATCACTCAATTGCCAGGCAGGCAGATGCTGCCCTTGTCAATGATACAATCGTAGTATCAAAAAGCGGATATATCACTAAGAAAACTCCGATAAACAGCTATTCTCAGAGTAATATCACCATCGAAATGGTAAAAGATCAAAGCATTCAAAACTATACAGATATCGCTTTACTCACTACCAGTATTACTGTTACCGGCAGTGGAGCAACTGCTGATGGAACCGAGGTCGTTATAACTTCCGGAGGTACCTATAAAATTCATGGAAAACTTACAGATGGCCGAATAATAGTGCGTTCTGAAGATGAAAATGATGTGATTCTTATTCTTGATAATGTGGATGTTGCCAACTCAAAGACATCACCGCTTTTTATAGAAAATGCAAAAAATACCTTTATCGAATTGGCAGAAGGTTCAGAAAACGTCTTTTCCGATCCGGCCGCTTACACAACATTCTTCGAAGAAGATGAGCCCAATGCTACTATTTTCAGTAAGGATGATCTGGAGTTTAACGGCAGCGGTAAATTAACGATAAAAAGCAGTTACAAGGATGGAATTGCCTGTAAAGATGATCTTGTTATAAATGGAGGAAATTATATAATCAATTGCCCGGACGATGCTATAAGAGGTAAAGATCAACTCGTGATAAAGGATGGTACTTTTAACCTGACCGCAGGTGGTGACGGGCTCACATCAACTGACAGTGGAGATGTTACCACCGGATTTGTATCCATTGAAGGCGGCGAGATTAAAATTACTTCAGCGAACGACGGCGTTCAGGCAAAAAATTACATATCGATCAGTGGTGGATCTTTGGATATAACAACTGGCGGTGGAAGTAATTCGCAATCAACCGAATCAGCCAAAGCAATTAAAGCTACAAACGATTTAAATATTTCCGGTGGTACTTTTACACTGAATTCGGCTGATGACGGATTGCATTCTAATGGTACTATTACTATCAGTAATGGTACTTTTACAATTGCTACAGGTGATGATGCAGTGCATGCTGAATCAACATTTACAATGAGCGGCGGGGAAGTCAATGTTACAAAGTCTTATGAAGGTTTTGAAGCTTCAAAGATTACCCTGGATGGCGGTAAGGCTACGCTGGTTTCCCGTGATGATGGTGTAAATGTAGCCGGTGGCAGTGATGGCTCCGGAATGGGAGGAGGAGATTTTGGCGGTGGATTCGGAGCCAACTCCGCAAGCCATCTGTTGCAGATTAACGGCGGGTACTGGGCAGTGTATGCCGGAGGGGATGGATTGGATGCCAACGGAAATATTGAGATAAACGGTGGAACCACTTTTGTACACGGGCCCCAAAGCGGTGGAAACGGCATTATCGATATAGGCGATGGAGGCAGCTATTATTTCGTAGTAAATGGCGGTTTCCTGCTTTGTGCAGGGACTTCTTCAATGGCTGTTTCACCTTCTGCTAATTCGAAGCAAAACTGTATCACTGCATATCTTTCACAGAGTGCCGGGACCCTGGTAAATCTCCAGAATGCAAGTGGTGAAAATCTGTTTACATTCTCTCCGGCTGTACAATACGGTCTGGTGATTTTCTCATCTCCTGAACTGGTCAATGGTACCTATAATTTTTATTACGCGGGTAATGTGTCCGGGGGAACTAAAGAAGATGGGTTTTATAGTGGTGAAACATATACCCCTGGAACAGCACTGTCTCAAAACCTGTCGGTTTCATCAAGAGTAACAAAAATTGGATCTGGCGGCAGTTGGCCGTGGTAATTTTTTGTCTGGAAGATCGTCTCTTCAATAATTTCTGGCGCTGGAATAAAACTCCGGGGGATTCCCCCGGGGTTTTATATTTTGCTCCTGAGTGGTTGCGGGCTTAACTTGCACTGTGCCTCAACATGGTTGGGAAGGACCACCTTAGTACCTGATGGTGTAAAAAAAACTGACACTGTTATGCATGTTTTTACACACCCCTTTTGTACTATTGCAAAATTCTCATGTTTCAGGGCTGTATCAGGTACTTGTATGGTTGGCACACTTCTTGCTTTTTTTAGATGCAAATAATAAATCGTTAACTATCATTGTCTATGGAGGCATAATGTTTAAAGCAAAAAAAGTTCTGATGTCAGTGGCGGGATTATTCGCTTTCGCTGGAATCGCTCAGGCTGCACCGGTTGATGTTGAACTCACAGAGTTGTGGAGTTATTCTCTGAATAACAACTACTGGCAGGAAATCGTGTCCATGGACGCTTCATTTGCTGATGATGGGGATGGTATACTTGAGATCGGTGAAAAAGTAACCTTCAGTGTAACCATGGATAAAGATTATTGGGGCGGACATAACTTCGATGTATGCAAAATCTGGGTTGATAAACTCCCGGGTATCGAAAAGTACTATTATATCGAAGAAGAATTTGAGTGGGATTTTAATGGATCGACGGTCTATCATAATGTGGACGCTGAATACAAATGGAAAGAATGGACAGATAGTACCGAAACTTTTTATTATACAAGGGAGTTAGATGCGGTTGGAGAGTGGGGCTTTGCAGCATCTGTTATGTGCAGCAGTGATCTATCAACGCTCACTAGTGATGGCGCCTGGGATTCCCCGACAACCAGTGACTGGAATGCATGGACACCTGAGATTCATAGTTGTCAATTTAATGGCCGCAATATTCAGGGTGAAGATAAGGCCTTTAAATTTATAGTCAGTGCCAATGTTCCAGAACCTGCAACACTTTCTCTTCTTGGATTGGGGCTTTTGAGTCTGGCATTTTTCCGTAGAAAAAGAACATAGTATTTAACTGCAAAGTTATAAGTATAAAGGACCATTTTTCAATGGTCCTTTTTTTTGTCTATCAAACCTATAACTTTATGTAACAATCGCTTATAGCATCTTGCACCTGTATTGGCTCCTTTATATATTAATTAATCTTGCCTTTTTCAGAGCCCCCTCTGCAAATATGGCTGAATCAGATTCACTTCTGGTTTTCTGAATCTAAATAGTTGAAACTCTCTATGGAGGATACATGAAAAAATACCAGGCCGGATCGATCAGGAATGTCTGTTTACTTTCCCATGGCAGTGTCGGAAAAACGACGCTTTTAGAGGCCGCTTGTTTTACCGCTAAAGCTACCTCCAAATTAGGTAAAGTTGACAACGGCAGCAGCATATTTGACAACCGCAGCGATGAAAAAGAACGCAAAATGACCATTTCGATGCATGCCGGTTTCTGCGAATGGAATGACACAAAAATCAACTTTCTTGATACCCCCGGATTCCTGGATTTCCTCAGTGATGCCAGAGCCGCGCTGAGAGTGGTGGAAACAGCGGTGATTCTGATTGACGCAGCAGATGGAATACAGGTAGGGACTGAACTGGTATCCTCCTACGTTGATGAGGCCGGAATACCAAGGATGTTTTTTGTAAATGGAATGGACGAGGAAAACGCGGATTTTCAGAAAACTCTCGATGCTGTTAAGAACGCTTATGGAACTGGTGTGGCACCGGTTGTAATCCCCATTGGAAAGGGACCATCATTCAAAGGAATAATCGATCTTGTCACAAAAGAGGCGTACGAATACCAGAGAGAA
>CAYLVN010000008.1:13816-14794 GCA_964387115.1 uncultured Fibrobacter sp. | reverse complement strand
AGCGGTCTGGGGAAAAAAATTGAAATCCCGGCAGATATGAAGGATTCTGTCGATTCACTCCGGCAGTCATTGATGGAATCTATCGCTGAAACAGATGAAGACCTGATGAATAAATACTTTGAATCAGGAGAACTCTCAGATGATGACTTGAGAAGTGGACTTGCAAAGGGTGTTACTTCTGGAAGTGTATATCCGTTGATCGCTGGAAGCGCACTTCTTAATATCGGCGTTGATCAGCTCCTTACAAAAATAGTCAATCTGTGTCCCGCTGCAGACAGCCGCAAAGAAGTTGAGGTCCTTGAGAACGGTTCTGCTAAAATGATACCCTGCTCTGAGAATGGTCCTGCAGCTGCATTTGTCTTCAAGACAATTTCAGAGGAACATCTTGGTGAAATAAACCTTGTACGTGTCTTTTCAGGAAAACTTGTCACTGGTCAGGATGAATTGAATCCCACAAAGGGACTAACAGAAAGAATCGGTAACATGTATTTTCTGAAAGGTAAAGAACGTTCCGATACAGCAGAGATTTCCGCAGGCGATATCGGTGGTCTCCTGAAGCTCAAAGATACTCATACCAACGATTCTCTTGTTGACAAAAACTCCAAGTTCAAATTTCCGCCGATTCAGCTTCCCGAGCCGCTTGTCAGTGTGGCAATAACAGCGAAACAGAAGGGCGATGAGGATAAAATCGCGGTTGGGTTGAACAAACTCCACGAAGAAGATATCAGTTTTACCTACAAGTTTCATCCTGACATCCACCAGTCCATACTCTCTGCCATGGGTGATATTCAGCTTGATGTACTCCTTGAGGGACTTAAACATCGCTTCAAGGTCGAAGTTGAAAAGAAACAGCCAAAAATTTCCTACAGAGAAACTATCACAAAACCTGTAAAGTATGTCGAGTACACGCATAAAAAACAATCCGGTGGAGCAGGACAATATGCCCGTGTGTTCATCGATCTTGAACCGCTCCAGCGA
>CAYLVN010000008.1:7516-13806 GCA_964387115.1 uncultured Fibrobacter sp. | reverse complement strand
GCTTATGCGCAAGGCCAGCGCCCAGGGAAAACACAAGAAGCAGTCCGGCGGACACGGTCAGTACGGCCACGGCTGGCTGGAAGTGGAACCGTTGGAGCGCGGCGCCGGTTTCGAGTTCGTGGACAAAATCGTGGGCGGTGTCATTGATCAATCGTTAAGGCCAAGCGTCGATAAAGGGATACATTCCAAGCTTGAAGAGGGAATTATCGCTGGTTATCCGATTGTCGATGTAAGGGTTTCCCTTGTTGACGGTAAAACTCATCCGGTAGACTCTAAAGATATCGCTTTTCAGATCGCAGGGCGTGAGGTGTTTAAGAAGGCTTTTGAAATGGCCTCTCCGATACTCCTTGAGCCGGTTGTTGATCTGAAAGTAACGGTGCCCGAAGAGTACACCGGTGATATCATGGGAGATCTTTCTTCACGCAGAGGAAAAATCGGTGGTATGAACCCGATTGGAAAATATCAGACTATAAGTGCCAAAGTTCCAGAAGCTGAAGTGCAGAATTATTCAACAACTCTTCGATCATTAACACAAGGCAGAGGATTTTATACAAAAACATTTTCGCATTATGAGCCGGTACCTGGTGAACTGGCGAAGAAAATCATAGAAGCTCACAAGAAGGAAGAGGAAGTCACAGCCTGATTGTGTAAAATTCGCAAACTGCTCACTCTGGAACATCTGATTATTTTCAGGCATCGGGGTGAGCTTTTTTTTTGATAAATCTGTCTGGAAGGAACATCAAAGGAATGTCTCGCATCAAAACAATTGAATGGAAAGAGAACGCTGCTGTCATAGTTGACCAGACACTTCTGCCACTTGAATTGCGTTATGAACGGATCGAAAAAGTAGAGAGCATGTATGATGCTATCAAGATTCTGAAAGTCAGGGGCGCCCCGGCAATCGGTATCGCAGCCGCTTACGGTTTATATCTTGCAGTTCGAAATTTTCCTGATGATCGTCCAGTAGATCAATTCCTGGAGTTCCTGAATGGAAAGGCTGCTTATCTGGCAGGTTCCAGGCCTACAGCAGTAAATCTTTTCTGGGCACTGGAGAGGATGAAAAGGCGGGCGAATCAGATAATCGCAAACGGAACATCTGTAATAGAAGCCAAGGAAATGCTCTTAAATGAAGCCAATGAAATTCTCGAAGAAGACAGGAGAACCGGAAAGGCAATAGGGGAGGCTGGACTGAAGCTTCTGAAAGGCAAGAAGACTATCCTTACACACTGTAATGCAGGAGGACTTGCAACTGCAGAGTACGGGACTGCACTTGCGCCTGTTTATGTCGCTGCTGAGCAGGGAATATTGTTTCATGTTTACGCTGATGAAACTCGTCCTCTGTTACAGGGAGCAAGAATCACCGCATTTGAACTCTCGAAAGCCGGCATTCCGGTTACTTTGATTTGTGATAATATGTCTGCGGCAGTGATGGCCAGTGGTAAAATTGATGCTGTAATAGTGGGCGCCGACAGGATCACACGTAATGGTGACACTGCCAATAAGATCGGCACCTACGGACTGTCGCTGATTGCAAAAGCGCATGGAGTGCCTTTTTTTGTTGCAGCCCCATTCTCAACCTTTGATCTATCTCTCAGTTCCGGAAAAGAGATTCCTATTGAGGAGCGTGATTCCTCTGAGATCACCTGTGGATTCGGAAAACAAACCGCTCCTTCGGGTATAGATGTTTTCAATCCGGCATTCGATGTCACACCGTCTCATCTGATAAGTGCCTTTATTACCGACAAAGGTATTATTCTCCCGCCATATGAGAAAAATCTTTCTGACGTGTTGAGAAAACAGGAATAAACTGCGATGCCTTCGGGAAGAGTCCGATTTTTCAATGATATTATCGGCTCCGGTTTCATAGAGTCAGAATGTGAACCCGGAGTCATACGATTTTCTTATCGCGATATCAGCAAAACTGGTTACAGAATTGTCAATGAGGGGCAGCGCGTTGCTTTCAAGCTTCTCAGAACTGAAAGGGGACCTGTCGCGGTGGAGATAATTCCTGAGGCTGATCAGCAGTAAATTCCGGGCTTTCCCCCTGTACCCAGGATGTTTCCGGCCAGAGAGAGTATTTCATCTTTTGATCCGCTGTACCCAAGTAGCTCATGAGTAGCACTGCATTCAGTTCTTCCCCCAACTGTCTGGCCTTTTTTGAGCTGCAGTTCAATCTCGCCATATAGCATCTTGTCCTGTCCCCCGGAAAAATTGTTATAGGCCTGAATAGCTCCTTTGAGTCCGTTTGGATCACTTGAAGATACATCGACACAATTTTCCTGATTTCTGGGCAGGTCACTGCTTCTCTTTACAGTACAGAACCATCTTGATGAATCTGGAAAAGGGGAAACGTAAAGAATCTTGGCAGGGTTTTCCCAGACAATATTTTCCGGGCTTAATGCCAGTTTCAGTGCCATCGTTGAATCCATCAAAAAGCGTGCATACCCGTTTTCAACAGATGCCCGGTCAGGAGGAACCGGATCAAAATAACTAAGAAGAGAAGAGTCCTTCTTAACAGGGATCAGGGCAGTTCCTGGATTCCGGGGTCCGCACGAATTTACCATGGTGATGGTCCATGGGCAGATATCAAGTTGCGGAGTTGATATGGAGAGATGCTCTGTGATTCTTACTCCGGCGAAGGGTAGCCCGCATGGATATGGGTCCTCTACAGGTTGAAAACTTCTTGTTACTTTACTTTCGGAATACACCTTGTTTCTCATGCAATCAAGAAGAGAAAAGATGCTCTCATAGTAAAGATCCCCTTTGTGATTGTAAACTCCAGGGTCGATTTCGGGTGAAACCCGGAATCCCTCAAAATCACGCGGGTTTTCAAAAAAGAAATCCCGCTGGGGAGCAAGCCATAATCTCTCGCCACCAGTGAGCCAACTGTTGCAATCAATTTTATCTTTTAGATCGTGTGCTGTCCAAAGCAGGTTGTAATCGGAAACTGAAGGAAAGAGGCCCAGAAGACGAGCTCCGAACTCGGAAAAAAGAAGCGTACCGGTCCCGGTCTGTCTGACCGTGATTGAAGTGAGGTCTCCAACCTCTTCGAGAATCTCATTCCAGGTAAAAAATCTGTTTCCCATAACTAAATCAATATAAGTTATTGAACACAACAATAACGAGAGAAATGGTTTACATTACGGCAATATGTACTGTTTGCGGAATTTCCAGACAGAGGTCCCTTTTGAAAAATGTGACATCATCCGTGCCATGGCAACAGAAATGCTGAATCCTCTGCTGTTGATGCGGCTCATTATATCAGAAACACCATCAAATCTATACACTCCGTAGACCGGAAAAAGGCCAGGTATGGTACAGGAATTACCTCTATAAAGAGATGCAGAAGTGTATCCGGCTTCTAGTGCTTTATCCCAGATACGACGATTAAAACTGCCAAAGGGAAATGAAAGGCTCCTGACCGGCCTTCCGGTAATCTCCTCAAGAATCTGTTTTGACTCTTTTAGTTCTTTTTCCAGGTCTTTGACACGGAGAAAGGGAAGATTGGCGTGTGTCAAAGTATGGCTTCCTATTTCATATCCCAGATTGGAGACTTCAATGATCTGCTCTTTTGACATGTGTCTGCTGCTCTCGTAAACATCCCAGTCAGACTCTTTGCCAACAAGACCAGCAACACAGAAGATGCTTCCCTTGAAACCCGCGTTTTCCAGAACCGGGATCGCATTCTTATAAACGCATTCAAATCCATCATCGAAGGTAAGAAGGATTTCATCTTCCCCGGTTGAGTGGCTGTAGTGATCCAGTGAAACTGCCTTCAGAGAATCATTCTTAAGCTTATCCACCAGACTTTTAAAATTTGCTGTTGAATATTGAGACATGTTTTTTCCCGGATTATCGCTTACAGAATGGAAAAGAAGTCCGGGCTTTTTGCCAGAGTGCTTCTGGTATCCAAATAATAGAGTCGCTGCACCACCAAGAATGGCCGGCCCAAGAAGAATTTTTAAAAAAGAGGTAAATATCATAATACAGCCTTCGAATTTAAAAATAATACCTAGAATTGATTAAATATCTATTATTTTAAAACAGAAAATTATGAACCAGACTGTTAATTGCCTGTACTGCGGCGGTGAAATGCCGATCAATTCTAAAGCTTGTCCTCATTGCGGATCAGATGAAAATACAGGATGGTCTGAAGACAGATATTTAGATGGAATCGATTTGCCTGAAGAGGATGACTCTTATCAGCAAATGCGTGAAAGGGAATTCGGAGGAAAAAAGGTTTCTCTTTCCTGGCAGGCTGTTGTTGGTGGGTTGCTGCTTTTGACTGCTTTGATTTTTGTACTGCAACAGGTCTTAAACTGGTGAATCACTTATCTTTATTAAGTTTTGATTCCATGATTTTGTTCTTCAGGTACAGACGATTTGTATCGTTAGTTTCTGCTGGCTTTCGGCTCTTGCTCGATTCCAGGTAAAAAACCTCTTCATCAGTCTGCCCCTTATATTCCGCCTGAGGTGGAGTATTAACCAGGGGAGCAGATTCCGTAAAACTTTTCATTTGATCAGGTTGCCGGCCCTGATCAAAGATCGTCTGGTTACTTACAAAGCCACTATCCTGAATAGGGGACTGATTCTGTCCGTTAAAAAAGGTATCATAACTCATTCCAAGATCAAGATCAACCTGGTCCTCTGATTTATTATAGACTTGTTCCAGAGCTCCTTTTAGCTGCCTGTCAAACTGTCGGGCGAATACCTTTACACGGTCAATGTTGGTTCTATCGTCAAATACAAGAGCCAGAAATGTATTCTCATCAACAACCGCAATATAGATGTTTTTGTCTTTTCCCTGATGATACATTGTGGAGAATTCAGACTCACCCATAATATTGGCAATTGCCAGTGTAGAAGCAGAATTTCCGGCAATCAGAGCAGCCAGTGAAACAGTATCGACAATTTCAAGACTCCCCTGATTTGTAAGCAACCGACCATCTTTGTTAATCAGAACGGCTAACAGAAGATTCGCTTTAGTGACCAATTGTGCGAGAACTGTATTTAATTGGTCAATATCCTCCGGAAAGAGAATCATATCCTTCATCAGAGAGTATCCTTATTATTATTATTGAAAAACTTTGACAGGAAACCCTTCTGCTGTTTTGTTCTGGGATTTACAGGTTTTCTTCCAGGTTTTTTCTGACGATCAGTATCAACTGATGTGAAAAACATGTCTTCTTCATTGTCTTCAGAAGGCATTGCAGGTTGTTTAGCAGATGGTTGATTTTGCGCCGGAGATGAAGAAAGCTCAAAATTGTAAACATCGTATTCATTTTCTTCAGTACTCTGAGCGGCTGGTGTCTGCGCCTGAGATATGTTTGCTCTGTGGGCTGCGGTCTGCTGTTGGTACTGGGGGGCAGCAGATTGCTGAAGAGGCTTCTGCGGTGCAGGCTGTTGATACTGCTGTCTGGGCTGTTGGTATTGAGGAGCAGAAGGTTGCTGAAACTGCTGATATTGAGCCGGATGCTGATATTGCTGAGAAGAAGGTGCCTGATATTGCTGTCCCTCTATCTGGCCGCTCTGTGATTGACGAATGCGGCGTTGTTTTTCTTCTATTTCACGCTGATATTTTTCAATTTCAAGATCAAGATCGGTCTTATCACTGATTTCAAACTGTCCCTGTGATGCTTCATCGGAAGCAAACCCGCTTTGTTGATTCTGGGTAAACCCGATCTGGTCCTGATTTGGATTTTGAAATGCCGGTTTCTCAATCGCCTGTTCATTCATGCTCTGCAGGGGAATATTACCGTAATCGAAATACTCTGAATCGGATATATCAGCAGGGGGGGGCTGAACCGCAGCACTTTTTTGTGGCGCAGGTTCAAAGGTACTCTCGACAAATGGATCCACGTTTGAGTAACTCTGAGCAGGTGCTTTTTGAACCGGAGGAATAAATGGCCGGTTAACAGGCTGTTGCTGTCTTTGAGCAGGATTCTGCTGTGGCATTTGTGGAAATTGAGGAACCTGTTTTGGCATGGAAGGTGGAACATTTTGCGAGTACTGTCTTGGTGCCGCCTGAGGAGGCATTGGTGCTCTGCTATGAGAGCCTGCCGGCTGCTGTGTACCCGGCTGAGCAAATGCATTTTGTGAATTAAACTGCATCTGCTGCGGTTGGGCAAACTGCCTTTGAGCTGGGGCCTGAGGCGGCTGCTGCGGCGCTGAAGCCTGATGTGCTGCCGGACGGCCTTGTCTGGAATATTTTTTGTTAAGATAATCTATGACGATTTTACCAATCAGTTTAAGAGAATCAAAAACGCCGACACCCTTATATGCAACAGCTT
>CAYLVN010000008.1:0-7506 GCA_964387115.1 uncultured Fibrobacter sp. | reverse complement strand
CCAAGCTATCGCCGAAAGCGAAGTTGAAAACAACAAGCTCTTCCAGCTTAAAAGTCATTTCGTACAGCTTCTGCAGCTCTTCGATGGAGAGGGCATTGGGGAGGTCGCGTTTATTATACTGAATAAGGATTGGAATACTTTCACGTTTGTAACCGTATTCAGCCAGGTTTTCTTCCAGGTTCTGGAAACTCTCGAGGTTTTCCTGAACTTTATCAGGAGCGGAATCTGCCACAAATACTACACCATCTACGCCTCTGAGCACCAGCTTGCGGGTGGCATTGTAATATACCTGCCCCGGGACAGTATAGAGTTGAAACTTTGTTGCAAAGCCTTTGATCTTACCTAGATCCAATGGAAGGAAGTCAAAGAAGAGTGTACGGTCAGTTTCAGTTGCTAAAGAGACCATGTCACTTTTGAATTCTGGTGGAACTTTTTTGTGGATGACTTGTAGATTGGTTGTTTTGCCGCTCAAACCAGGGCCGTAATAAACGACTTTTACACTAATTTCCCTAGCCGCATAATTAATTGATGCCATGAATTGTCCTTCTGTTTAAATCAATGGCCGAATTGTTCCGGTAGGAAATACCGCTTTACCAGATTAATATAGTTCTGATACTGAAATTTTGCAAGAAGGAGTATTCCCCTGCAATACATCTAATTATAACTTTTTCCGTTTAAAAATTCACTTTTTCTTTTTGTCTTTTGTACTTGTTTTTGTGAAAATTGAGATCTCGGTCTGTTACAAGTCTGAATTCTTTCAAACTGCTCAAATCTTCTGGTTCAGAGCTGTTAAGGGCTTTGTAATAAATTTCTGCTATCGATAATTTCTCGGCAGTCAGAGATGACTGCAGAGCGATTTCACTTTGATAAGCACTGCTTGATTTGTCGGATACAAGCACCTTTTTAAATACTATCAAGGCCATAAACATGACAATCAGGATGATTCCAATGGCTGCAAGAATTGAATAGATTACAGAATATCTTGATGTGGTCCGTTCACGTTCTTTTTTATGTAAAGCAGCCTGTACAGATTGTGAGATCCGATCGGATAACGTTGTAATACTCTTGGCTTCTAAAAGGTTATATATAGACTCATAGACTTTGTATTCACTTAAGCAGAGGCCGCTGACAAAATCTTTGACCGGTGAGGTTCCATCGATCCGCGTCAGTATGTAGCCGTCGGGATCTGTAATCGGGTCTATTTCACCTGAAGAGTCACAGGTATCCTTCTGGCTGCGTACAAATATTGACCGCTCAGAGATAGACTGAAGCATACGGTTCCACTCATCAGCCCGCCGCATGGCTTCCATTACAATGTTCTCAACGGGGATAGAAATCCCAGCAGGAATGAGCGTATCGACAGCAGGCATTGAATTGAACCTGTAGGTGCCACTGTTCCAAAGAAAGAGGCTGCAGGCAATGTCAATGGTTAATGATTCGGCAAATAAGTTCAAATCCTGTTTGGAAATGTAGTTGCGGTTGATAATTTCGGTTGTCAGGCCGCTTATGTTCCCTTCAAAGGAAGTGAATAGTTCACGCATCCTGGATGGCTTTTGTTTTTTAATCATTACAAGATAATTGAAAAGTTTGGAAATTAACTTTTCATCATCCTTCTGTGCAGCCACGACAAGGCCATTCTGAAAAATTACATAGCCTTCATTCCGGCCGTTGTTCAGAAGCAGTTTCCCGGTGATCTTCTGCTGTGTAAGCAGTTGAAATACATCGGCAAGAATAAATTCCCGCAGTGTACCGCTTAGAACCAACAGCTCCTCCTTCTATTATGAGTTTTGCATTCTGATAAAATCACGAGAATACTTCACTATCTTTGCACCACGTTTCCAGGCAAAGAAAATATTGTATGCAAAAAGAATGACCAGAATGAAATAGACCATCCTGTTTGATGTAAAATAGCCGCTGAAGAGCAAGGACGCATAGGATGCATAAACAAGACTGGTCAAGAGCAGAAAAAGAATTGAAATGAAATAGCCCTTTTGACCTTCAAGAATCATACCTGAACCAGGGAACAATAAATCCATCAGTTCGATTTTCAGCATAGTTACAAAATGAAACCTGTTGTAAATCGTCTGCTTCTTTTCCACTAAAGCATTCTCATTTCTGATAAATCTTGTTTGCTCAAAACAGGAATTGCATAGAAGACCTGACTTGCATTTTCTGCAGATGACCCTTCCACAGTATTTACATTCAAAAAATTTTTTAACTCTGCTGTGGTGTGTTTCTCTGCTATGGCTTACAAAAAGAATTATAAAAAGTAATAAAGAAACAGCGATTGAAACTACTGGCGGTATTCCAAGAAAACGGGTTCCCCACAGAGTCGCGGTTTTTTTCCAGCCGCCTGAATGTGACGGAAAAATCTCTGTCCAGAAATAGAATGGTGAATAATCTGAGAATATTACCTGTCTTAGCACAGGCCAGTTTTTCGAGAAGTGCTTATCATTTTTATTAATGAACGAATTTATCTTCTCTGGTTGTTTCTCTGCAGCTTCATTCAGCATCTCTGTACCGGTTATGGCTTCCATCTTTCTTAAGTAACACTGTGCGAGATTGAATTTCGCATCACCGGTTTCCCCGTTCTCGATGGCTTTCCTGTAATAGTTTTTTGCATCCTCAATGTCACCATTCAGAAAAGAATAGTTTCCCGCAGAGACAAGGATAACAGGATCATTCCTCTTCAGGGCTGTGCTTTTTTGTATGTTCCGGGATGCAGATGTGTAATCGTAGTTTTTCAATTCATAAACTGCGGCACTCAGAACCGGCATATAATCAGTAGGGCTGTTATTGATTCTTCTGAGAGCCTCTTTATGAAGGGACTCGGAATAACCTTCATTAACAGCTCTGGAAAGCAGCTGGATATCACTTTGGGGATTGAGCGTTTCGTTAAAAAGACATCGGATGTATGTGTCAACAGGTGCAAGTACAAGAAATAAGATCGCTGTTGAGAGCATCAGCCGCTCTTTTGTTTTCAGAAAGCGCCATATAAGAAAAGCTGAAACCCATAAGAATGGGATCAAGCCAAAAGATGCAAATGAACAAACACAGGCTGTTGAAAGTGCCGTTCTGAGTGTAAGAGATACATCGGCCGGGAAAAGATCAGCTATGGAGTGCAGGGCAATGGGGAAATACTTGATAATGAGAATTAAAAATACTGCCAGTACGAAAAAGAGGATGACCAGTCTGGCCCATGTGTAAATGACATGGAAAATCTCGGCCTGTTCTGTCCAGGATGCAGCAAATGTGTTAATAAAACCCCCGAGTTCCTCCATTAATCCATTGATGGAAAAGGGAAAATGCAGTATAGCACTGCGTAGATACGGCGTACCGTCAAGCGGATCGAAGAGCTTCGCCCATGAGTAGTATTTCATTGCCTTTAAGGAGTTTCCCTCAGCCTCTTGCACCATGGCATGACTGATCAGGGACTTGGAAACTATGCTGCTTGAACGGGCACCTGATTCAAAAAGTAGCTTTTCTAGTTGAATGATGCTCTTTTCAGCCCACACATCCTGGTTATATCTTGAAAATTCAAGGAAAAGAATCCAGGTCGCTCCAGGATCCTTTTGTGCCAGAGTCAGAGCCTTTTTGAAGGAATAATCTTTAAGACCGGAAGCAGTGTCAAAGGTAGTTAATCCTGTAAGAAAATTATACCATGGATCATCTGATGATGAGAAGGACTCTATAATCGGCAGAATTCTTTGTTTGTTATTATTGTCATTGAGATCCAGACGCTTTCCATCGGTAATGAGCTGCATGCTGGAGAAATAGGAATCTCTCTCAAGTATTGCTGAGTTAATTTGATCTGCCCAGAAAAGGCCAGGAGCGGAATTAGCGTTTGCAGCTGATATGAGAGTAAAAAAGAGAAGAAAATGTAACACGGTAAAGCGCACAGGAATATCTCTCGGTTATTTTAAAAATGAATTGCCGCACCAGGCTGCGTGCTGAAAAATAAAATTTACTATCTGCAGCAATAAACCGAAAGCGAGTGAAGTGGCAGCTGTACCGTTACCTGGTCTGGCGCTGCCGTGCTTCTTTTACTTATCCAGCTTATTAACGATTCTGGAGAGTGTAGATTTTTTATTTGCTGCTTTATTTTTATGAATCAAGCCGCTTTTTACACTCTTGTCCAGAACAGAGACGGCCGATTTCAATGCTTCCTCTGCGCTGTTTTTATCTTTCGATTTTAAAACTTTGGTTACAGCTGTTTTAATCTGAGACCGGCCCTGGCGATTTATCTGATTCTCCACTATGTTTTTACGGGCACGTTTCTCAACAGACTTATGTCGCTGCATGAAAATCTCTCCTTAAAATTGTGAACTTTTATGCTCTCGTTTGAACAAGAGTCAAAAAATACTATTTTACTGACAACAGGTCAATCAGAAGGAAAAGATTACATATAGTATACTCTAAAAACTTCAAATTTCCGCTGTGGCCGACTGCAAATTCTATTCCCGCTGCCGTTGCAATCAATTGACGGAACACTGCGGATTAGCTTCTTTTGTTCGCCTGGCGGGAGCGAATTCTCGCCCGGCCTCACTTGAAAACTGAATATTAACTGGTATACCCTGTATATACTTTGTGAAACAGTTCTAAATTAATTAAAGGAAGGAAGAGACTTCCCTGTGGAAAAAAGCTTGTTATATTCTGTTAATTATTTTATCATTACTTTATTTATATAATTTTTAACTTCTAAAAGTTTCAGATATCAGTGCTTAACAATTCGGGCAGACCTTCCCTAAAGATGAACAAAACGGCTTTATTGGTATTATCTATACTGCAGGTTGTTTTCGCTTCAAATTTAAGCATTGTATTATTCCCATTTAAGAATGAGACACCTTCAGATGTATACTCCTGGGTAGGATATGCTTTCCCGGAAGCGTTCGCAACAAAGTTGGATCAGCTGGAAGATCTCCAGATCCGGGATCCTGTCTATCTTTTTCAGGTTGACTCTAATGGATACGATATGAGCTCAGACAGCCTGATAACTGTCCACCGGAACAGATGGGGATGGGATGTGCTTATAGGGGGAAGATATGTTGTCAGGAATGATTCTGTTTATCTCAGGTCAAAAATTGTGTGGGCCACAGGCAAAGATGAGCCACTGAAAATGGAAACGAAATTCTCCTCGAAGCTTGATGAAATTTCTCTCAAGATTCCGGAGATGATTTTAAAAAACGCTTCGCTCCTGAAGATAGCACTCTCTGCCCAGGATTCAGCAAGAATCCTCGAAAAAAGCAAAATCCCTGCTTCTGCATATAAGACCTACCTTGCCGGTTACGGCTTTGAGATGAAAAAGGATTTCAATGCTGCAATGATTGCATTCAGCAGGGCAGTAGAAATAGAACCTGAGTATGGCTCTGCATGGTGCAGAATGGCTCGCCTGAGCCAGCAGAGTGGGGAAGTAAAAAACACGAAGAGTTGGTTTGATCGGGCCGTCAATTCTTCACCTCATGATCCAGATGTGGTTGCCCAGGCCGCAAACTTTCTTGTGGACTCAGATCTTTTTTCAGAAGCTTCCGGATTTATCTTAACACATAAGAAGGCTCTGGAAAAATCTGCTTCGGGACTCATGGCTATAGGCAAATTATACCTCGCACAAGGAGAGACTCAGAGAGCTGTTGCGGTGCTGACCAAAGCTGTTGCATCCGGACCATCTGATCTTGATGTTGAGTTTTCCCTTGGTCTGGCCTATCTTGCGACAGGTGAATATATGATGGCAATTGAATTCTTCAACCGACTGATAAAAGCAAGACCGGATCATCTGCTTTATTATTCATCATTGGGTGCAGCGTATCGTAAAGCCGGCCAGCTGATGGAATCATCGATGATTCTTGAATCTGCATTGGCGATGGAACCGCAAAATTCTATTATTATGGTAGATCTGGCTCATACATATTTCAAGCTGTCCTGGTATCATAAGGCTGCCCAGCTGCTTCAAAAAGTCAGAGAAGCCGATCCCGGGCTGAAAGATGTGCTTGTAAATCTCGGGGTTGTTTATTACCACCTTGGGAATAAAAAAGAAGCTCAAAAGCTCTTCAGAAAGGCTGCATCCAACCCCTCACTGCGTCAATCGGCTCTGAATAATTCCGGAAATATTCTATTTATAGAAACCGATCTGAACAAGGCAATAAGAGCCTATAGAAACGCTTACAAATCAGGCAAAAAGAACCCTTCTGTTCTTTACAATCTGGCACAAGCCTATGCTGCAAAAGGCAAGTTGAAAAAAGCATACTATTACTATGACGAACTGCTATCGTTGTCCCCGGGTAGAACAGATGTTCTACTTGTGCAGGCAGATATTGCCAAAAAACTCAAAAGATACGAGGATGCAGAGCAGTGCTTTTCCAGGGCTCTTGACATCTCTCCTTACCATGAGGGCGCATTGAATGGCTTAGTAGACATCCTTGTTGATCAGAAAAGATTTGAAGATGCTGCAAAGCCAATGGAATCATATCTGGAGCATCTTCCAAACAATAAGGAAATGATAAAAAAACTTGCAGGTATCTACAGAATGTCAGGGTGGTACGAGGTTGCGATAATGAAATACCAGATCATTGCAAGAGACTATCCTGATGATCCTGACGCCTATCTGAGTATCGGTTACTGCATGTACGATATGGTTCTAAATAAAGGCGCACGGAACTATGAGGATGTAATTTATGCTATGAAGACAGCAGCACAATATAATCCTGAAAACCCCGAACCTGACATCGTTATAGGAGATGTTTACATGAGTTACCGGGGATTCAGGGATCTGGCGATTGAACACTGGGAAAAGGCTCTTGTAAAGACAAAAGACGAAGATCTCAGAAAGATTATCAAGGAAAAGATTAAAGGTGCCAAAAAGTAATCTTGCTCTACTCCTGACCGGGGCTTTTTTTTGTTTCTTTTCATCGATCTCTTACGCCGGAAAAGAGGAGGTTCCGGTGTGGCTTGATACTATTGCACCGGTAGTAAAAATACAGCCAGATGAAAAGTGGCATTCTTCTGTGTTCCACATTTCTCTCTCCTCAAATGAAAAATCTGCACTCTGGTTCTCGCTGGATTCCCCTGAACAGATGAAACCTTATACGAGACCTGTTGCGGTAACGGAGGATAGAAGATATCGTGTCTGGTTTTATGGTGAGGATGATTTCGGGAACAGATCAGCTCTTGATTCGGCATTTTTTGTCCTTGATACACGTGCGCCGTCACTGAGCGTGAGCCCTTCATCAGGAAATTATCCGGGGCCGGTCACAATAAGAGCAGTGAGCAATGAGAAATGCAGGTTTTACCATGTTAAAACATTAAAGGAAAACCCGCGGACAATCTTTCCAGATTCTCTCATGGTCAACAGCCGATTTGAAGGTTTCATCGTGGCAGTTGACAGCTCAGGGAACCGTACCATATCTGAATTCCTGACTTTCAGTATTGATACCACAACACTCCAGATAAGAGTTGATCCTGAAGGGGGTGTTTTCAACCGCGACACCACGCTCTTTTTTGAGTTTCAGGCCG
>CAYLVN010000007.1:0-22368 GCA_964387115.1 uncultured Fibrobacter sp. | reverse complement strand
CTATCTTGCATCCCATGGCAAGCCCCATCTTCACCGCCATCTCAACTGCCTTCCGGTTGAGCACAGGAAGAGATCCGGGAAGACCCAGACAGACGGGACATCCGTGAGTATTGGGCGGGGCACCGAATTTAGACGCGCAACCGCAAAACAGCTTTGTTTCAGTAAGAAGCTGAGCATGCACTTCAAGACCTATTACTATTTCGTATTCCAAAAATGTATCCCTTCTACTTCGTATCAAACCGCGGTTATTTTTCGACAACTCTGTAATTAAGATCTGTGTTTTTCAGAGAATCCGCCGCATACTTTTCGGCAGCCTCTTTTGTAGGGAAAGTGCCTATTCTCACTCTGTAAAGAATCTGTTCCCCGAGAGTTACCGGAAGAACCGATACGTCACTGTATTTTCCGGCCAGTTTTTTTTGTAAATTAGCCGCGTTCTCAGCTGAACCAAAAGCGCCGATCTGAAGCGTGAAAGCTTCTGCAGGTGTCGTCTTGCTGCTGTCCGGTGCTGAAGGTACGCTTTTTTCTTCGGCGGGAGCGGCAGTATCGGTCTTAAAAATCCCGGCACCTGTAGAGAGCTGGAGAAGATCTTTTTCAAGGAGATGCTGCCTCAGGGGCTCAAGCTGCTCTCTGTAAAGCTTTACCTTGTCAGTCATCTCCAGTCTTACGGCACATTCCAGTTTGCCGGCAAGTGATGCAACAGTCCAGGGGCGTCCAGGATCGGTGCTGCCGGTTTTTAAAAAGGAATTATAAGCATTCAGGTAATCACCCTTTTTCAATTGTAACAACCCCATGTAGTATTGGGCCATCTGCGAGTGCTCATCACCATATTCAAGCGACAGTGTATGCCAGAGTGATTGAGCCGCGTCTGTATCACCGGAAGCCATGGAAGCCAGAGCCCAGAGGTGACGGTAAACGGGATTGCTGCTCTCTTTTGCAGCATTGCGGTACGATTCAACTGCCCGTGAGAACTCTTTTGATGCATAGGAGAGATCTCCCAGCCTGCGCCAGGCCTCGGCCCTGATCGAGTCTGGAACACCCTGCCCTTCAGCCAGTTCTTTATAAAGGATTGCCGCGGTTGAACAGGGTGCAGTGCCGGCAAAGGCCATTTTTAGAGCCGGATCAGCTGGATTTTTCTTGAAAGCACGCTCAGCCATGGTTCTGGAATCTTCGGCCGCGGTTACTGAAATGGAGATGATCAATCCCGCGAATAGAAGCACAGGTAATCGGCAAGAAATCACAAAGTCTCTCCCTCAGGAGCTTTTCCGGCCTCTTCTGTTGTTTCCGGTATTCTCTGATAGTTTTCAAGTTCCGCACGTACTGTCTCAAGCTCTTTTTCCAGATCACGGATCTGTTTCCCTTTGCGGTGGATCCGGGATCTCAGCCGTACATAGTTGTAAACCAATGACCCCAGACCTATGAACAAGCCCGCGCCAAACGCACCCGCTACATAAACATAAATAGGAACCGGCGGGGTCTTGTATGAAAAAACCATTGCCGAGACCAGAGCTTTAAACGGTTCCTGGGTGAAGGTAAAGATAAGAATCCAGGCAAACAGAAATGCCGCCAGAAAAATAACCAGCCATTTAATTGTTCCCATCAGGGGATCCTTTCGCAAATCAGTGTCATTCCGCTGCTTTTTGCAGCCTGAACATTTAAAATCATTCCTGCCTCTGCCTTCTCGCAAGATAGCAGTACCCTTTTACAGCCCTTGTCATGACCCATCCAGAGCCGGTCCCGTTTTTCCTGTCGCCCGGTGATTAGGATCTCCAGTTGTTTTCCGACGCTCTTCTCGTAAATTTTTCTGGTAATGCCGGTTTGAACCTCAATGAGTCTGTTCAACCGTGAGAGTTTCTCCTGCTTCGGGACATCATCATTCATCGATGCTGCCTCGGTTCCCTCTCTGGATGAGTAAGCAAACATAAACGCATTTGTAAAGCAGGCCTTCGATACAAGTGAGATAGTATCCATGAACTCCTGCTCTGTCTCTGAGGGAAACCCGACCATGATATCTGTGGTGATATCGGCATCGGGGAGGTATCTGCGGATCATGTCGATTTTCTGCAGATACTGGTCCGATGTATACCGCCGGTTCATCATCTGTAAAACTCTGTCTGAGCCGGCCTGTACCGGAAGATGCACATGGCGGCAGATTTTGGGCAGAGAGGCCATAGTTGAAATAAGCTTCTCACTGCAGTCCTTGGGGTGAGATGTAGTAAAGCGGATCCGCTCCAGCCCGTCTATACTATGAACCCTTCTGAGCAGGTCCGGAAAATCGGTTCCATTGTCATTGTAGGAATTGACATTCTGGCCCAGAAACGTGATCTCCTTTACACCCCTGCTGATTTTTCTGTGTACCGCTGCTTCTATTAAATCAACCGGTATTGATTTTTCATGTCCGCGCACATAGGGAACAATACAATATGAGCAGTAATTATCGCAGCCGCGCATTATGGAGATGAAATCGGATACGCCATTTTTCTGCTCTCCGGGCACTGACAAGGAGTGCATCTGAAGGGCGCTATCGATTATTGTTTCCAGATTGTCGATCTCTTTGGCGCCAATCACTCTGTCTACTGCCGGTATCAGCTCAATAATCTTATCACCCATTCTCTGGGCCATGCATCCGGTCACCCACAGAAGCGCACTCTCTTTTTTGATGGCAGAAAGTTCCCGTATCCTGGCCAGAGCACGTGTTTCCGCATGCTCACGAACACTGCAGGTATTTACAATCAGAAGATCGGCATCTCTTGGGCCCGAAGCGGCGGAGCACCCCCGTTCCATCAGAAGCGACCGGAGATCATCGGAATCCGCCACGTTCATCTGGCATCCGAAGGTCTGGAAATAGAAGGTTTGCATAGTGTTCTGCTGTTACAGGTTTAAGAGAGGAAAAATACCTCATGCAGGCTGTGTAGTCTAACAATAGTGATAATCCTGAAAAATGCAGTTGGAGTGAGGTAAAAAACCGTTTTCTGTTGAGCGCTAAAGGCCTGGATGTACTTCGATTCTTCCAGGGATGCATAAGACATAATTCACTGCACGTTATTAATGGAAATGATCAGGGGGGTATTACGGATTTCAGGGTACCTCCAAATATTTAGATTTCAGGCGAAGGACCTGAATTTTTGAGGTACTCTCTGTTAGAAAAAAAGCAGGAGTTCATATATGAACCCCTGCAGAAACTATTACTAACAAACACTTTCGATTCTTATCTCTTCACTTCTTAGCTTTCGGCTTGCAACTTGTGACCTGTGACTTTCGACTTACCCGCACTTTGAAAAGCCGCAGGTCTTGCAGACCGCGCACCCGCCCTCTGTTTCCATTATGCCGCCGCACTCAGGGCACTGGGGGCAATATCCCATGTCGAGGCTGGTGAAGGTGATCTGGTTTTGCTGCTGGCCGCCCTGGAGCTCATTTATTCCCTTTTCGAGAATCCTTCCGATTGCATCTGCACAGGAAAGGATCATCTCACCTTCGTGCCATGTGGGAATGGGACAGCGGATACCTCTGAGCTGTTCAAGGATCGCCTTGGGATCGACTCCTGCGCGTAAAGCAAGTGAGACAAGCCGGGAAACGGCTTCTGCGTTGGATGCCGCACAGCCACCCGATTTACCCATCTGTGTGAATACTTCACAGAATCCGAAACTGTCGGAGTTAATATTTACATAGAGAGTTCCACAGCCGGTCTTGGTCTTGTAGGTTCTTCCATGTGTCACCGATGGACGTGGTCTGGGATGAATGGTGCCGGTAAAGTAGGAGCCATCAGCCGTTGTGTTGCTTGCTGAGGACCCGCCTCCGGTTCCGGTGGTAATGACCTGATTCTGGCGGGAACCATCCCGGTAGACAGTTACACCTTTACAGTTAAGATCAAATGCCTGTCTGAACACATCCTCTACATCTGCAACTGTGGCATCATGACGGAAATTGACTGTCTTTGAGACAGCGTTGTCGGTATACTTCTGAAACGCCGCCTGAAGAATGATATGCCACCTGGGTTCTATATCGTGGGATGTGACAAAAATATCTCTGATTCGCTTGGGAATTCCGTAGACCTTATTGAGACTGCCTGTATCGGCAACCATTTTCATGAGCTCTTCTGAGAAGAAACCCTCTTCCTGGGCGATACGTTTGAACGCCGGGTGCACCTCAAGAAGACGCTTTCCGTCAAGAACGTTCTTTTCATAAACGATTGCAAAGAGGGGCTCTATCCCGCTTGCACATCCGGCAATCATACTGATAGTGCCGGTGGGGGCTATAGTGGTAACTGTGGCATTTCTGACTGGCAGTCCGCCATCTTTTGCCTCTTTGTCAAAAATCGATCCTTTAAAGTTGGGAAAAACCCCTCTTTCTCTGGCCAGAAAAGCACTTACCTTCCGACCCTCTTCCTGAACAAATTTCATGATCTCCTCGGCAAGACTGGCTGCTGCATGAGAGTTGTAAGCAATGCCGAATTCAATCAGCATATCCGCAAATCCCATAACGCCAAGGCCGATCTTGCGGTTTGATTTGGTCAGTCTTTCAATCTCGGGGAGGGGATATTTGTTCACCTCAATAACATTGTCAAGGAAACGCACAGCAGTTCTGACAGTATTTCCAAGCTTGAAATAGTTTACCTCTTTTTTACCGGCATTTTCAGAGATCATGTGAGCGAGATTTATAGATCCAAGATTGCAGGATTCATAGGGCAGAAGGGGCTGTTCGCCGCAGGGGTTTGTGCTTTCGACCCGCCCTATATGGGGAGTAGGGTTATTGGCATTGATCTTATCTATATAAACCAATCCCGGTTCACCGTTTTTCCAGGCCAGTTCCACTATGCGCTTGAAAACCTTCGATGCCTTCTGGCGGCCCACAATTTCGCCTGTCCGGGGATTACGCAGCGGATACTCTTCATCCCTTTTCAAGGCTTCCATGAATTCATCGGTGATAGCAACCGAGATATTGAAATTTGACAGGACGCCATCTTTTGATTTCATCTCAATAAAATCGAGGATTTCAGGATGAGAGCAGTTAAGGATACCCATGTTGGCTCCACGTCTGGTTCCCCCCTGCTTCACCGTTTCTGTGGCGATATCAAAGACCCTCATGAAAGAGAGCGGTCCTGAGGAGATTCCTTTTGTGGACTTTACCCTGTCATTTTTAGGACGGATATTTGAAAAGGAGAATCCGGTACCGCCGCCGCTCTTATGAATAAGTGCGGTGTATTTAACCGCATTAAAGATATCCTCCATGGAATCACCCACCGGAAGTACAAAACAGGCTGAGAGCTGCTGGAGTTCTCTGCCGGCATTCATAAGGGTAGGAGAGTTGGGAAGAAAATCTAGATCCACCATCATATTGTAAAATTTCTCAGTCCAGACTTCAGGGGAACTTTCTATACCAAATAGTTTTTCCGCACCAGCAATATTTTCAGCAACACGGAAAAACATCTCTTCCGGAGTTTCTATAATCTTGCCGTTTTCATCTTTCTTGAGGTACCGTTTTTCCAGTACTGTGCGAGCGTTGTCGCTGAGTGTGGCTTTTTTCTTTGTCAATCTATCCTTGAGTGATTCCTGTGTGCTGTTCTCTGGCATACCGTCTCTTTCATCTAATGATGCCGATTTGGCCGTTTTGGTCTCGGCGGTAGTATTAGTGGTGACCATGGGGGTAAAACTCCTTTATATACGATTTTTGGCGTAATTTAGTAACAGTGTTGTATTTCTAACTTAAGCACCCGGCGAAGTGTGAATTGCACTTATCCTGGCACTGCAAGGTCTGAAATGCAATTTGTCTCTTCCCGGATGTATTAGTCTGGTAATAAACGGGATATTTGTTGAAACAGAACTAAATATAGGGTCAAGGCCGGACGTAGTCAAGAGCAAAATTCAGAAATTTCCACAACATACGGTATTCAATAATGTAAAGTATCCAAGGGGTTGCGTATTTCGTTTACAAGGAGTTCGCTTAACCCAATGGTTTTTTTGAGGTTACAAAGAAACCCGAAAAAGATTTAACCGGGATTGGTGAAATAAAAAGTATTTTAGGATGGTTTATTACAGGAGGAATTTACAAAATGGCAACTCTGATAGAACTCTCCAGGATTAAGGATCTGCGCACCAGAATAGATAACCTCCGGGGGTATCTTTGAAGTTGATACTCTGAGGCAGCGCATAAGTACTCTGGAAGCTCAGGCAGCAGAGTCTGAGTTCTGGGATGATCCCAAAGCCGCCCATACAGTACTGAAAGAGATCAAAGATGCAAAACGTATCATTGAGCCCTGGCAAAAGGCGTTTCGCGATGGTGAAGAGTTGGAACAGTTTTATCAAATGGCAACCGAGGAGGGCGATGAAAATACTCTGGAGGAGCTCAACGGTCAGGCTGAAAATCTCGAGAAGCAGATCGCCCATATAGAATTCATACGAAAACTCAGCGGTGAAGATGATGATTCTCCGGGGATTTTAACCATCCATAGCGGCGCCGGTGGAACCGAATCGTGTGACTGGACCGAGATGCTCTATCGAATGTACACCAGATGGATTGAGCGTCGGGGATACACTGTCAATATCATCGATTACCAGCCCGGTGATGAAGCCGGGTTGAAGAGTGTTACCATGGAGGTGCAGGGGGAATACGCCTATGGGCACCTTAAAGCGGAATCGGGTGTTCATCGTCTGGTAAGAATTTCTCCTTTTGATTCCAATGCACGGCGCCATACCTCATTTGCCTCTGTCTATGCCTATCCTATTGCCGAGGAAGTTGATGATTTTGAAATTGATGAGAAGGATATCAGAATAGACACTTACCGGGCAAGCGGTGCGGGCGGTCAGCACATCAATAAAACCGACAGTGCCGTGAGAATGACCCACATCCCGACAAATATTGTTGTAGCCTGTCAAAACGAACGTTCACAGATTAAGAACAGGGCAACAGCGCTGCGGCTCCTCAAGGCCAGGGTACGCCAGCACTATAAGGATTTAGAGGAAAAGGAAAAACAGTCCAAAATGGCCGAAAAAAAGAAAATTGAATGGGGAAGCCAGATCAGGTCTTATGTTCTGCATCCCTATAATCTTGTCAAGGATCACCGCACCGATATGGAGACATCGAATACTCAGGCTGTTCTTGATGGAGATATAGATGCCTTTATCGAGGCCTACCTTCTCAGCTCTTAATTTTTCAGGAGATCCAAAATTCCCAGAACAGATAATTTCATGACTATCGAATGCGGGCGCTGTGCCACATGTTGCAGCGTGCCGGTCGTGCCTGTAAGCTTGAGCGATGTCCAGCGGCTCTGCGAGGCACTTGATGTTCCTGCCAGAAAGATAATCCGTTTCTATAATGAAATAGAGATGGAGTTTGATCCTGAGGCGGATCTCTGGGTCAGGCTCAAAACCGGAAAGCTTGCAATGGGGCTGAGAAAACGCAACTCAAGATGCATTTTCCTCAATAAAAACAATCTCTGTTCAGTTTACAGGTGCAGACCGATGACCTGCCGCACCTTTCCGTATGTAGTAGAGTTCGATGATGACGATAATGTATGTAAAGTCTCGCTGAACAAGATTGTTGACTGCAAGTGTGTGCGTAAAAAGAGGTCCGCTCTGGAGAGTGTCATAAACGATGTCAGAATGGAACAGTCGGAGGATGATTTCTATTACGATAAGGTGCTGGAATGGAACAGCAGCAGAGCCGGCGGTACCATCGATGAATTTCTGAAATTTATCGGATTGATATTCTAACTTTCGCCGGATGGGCAGGGGCGTCCGGCCGTAGAGTCGTCCGGCCGGACGTCTCTACAAGAACCACCGGGCGTATGGGGGCATTCGCCCCAAACCATCACTGAAAATACTTGTGAAATTCCCCCGGAAGTCTGTGGTAATCAATCTTCATTGCCTCTTGAGGCAGAGCTCTGGAATTTTTGGTGTTCCAGAAAAGAGAACCGCCTCTGTGACTCTCATCTGATACGCTGTCAAGAAAAGCGGCAAATACCTTCCCCGTGTATACACCGTCCAGCTTTATCGAATCGACCCTTGACATAAGCTCGATTCCCTTTTGAGCTTCTCTGGTGACAATTCCGTAGCCCGCGCCAAGATACCCGTCTTCAATAAAAAAGTCGCTATCATCTATTTGACATATCGGGAAACTGCTGTCTGCATCGTGAAGCAGCCGATTGGTATCATCCAGAAGAGTAAAAAATTTGTTCCGGTCCGCAACATAGGAAGGTACAACACGCACAGCAGTAAGGCTGCATGGGAGCCCGGCCGCCTTTATTCCAAGGGCCAGGCCTGCGGCAGTGCCCATAGTGCCAAGGGCAACAAAAATTCTCTCAGGACAGCTCAACTCTCCGGATGAAATCTGATCCCTGAGTTCAAAGGCCGCATTTACATATCCGGCAACTCCTTCCACCGATGAACCACCGGGGGGAATGATAAATGGTGCCCGGCCATCCTTTTGGGTATAATGCTCTATCACAGATCTGGTTGAGTTGAGGTGTTCCTCGTAGGTTTTATCGTGATGAATCGTTGCGCCGCAATAAAAATCGGCAAGCAGATTTTCGGTGACAGCCTTTGATTTTTCCTGCGCAAAGAGCATCAGGTCAGTTTTCAGTCCACACTGTGCAGCGTACATCGCCACCGCAAGGCAGTGGTTTGATCCTGCAGCCCCGGATGTGATCACCCTTACGGCTTTCTCTGAGATGGCTTTTGCAAGCACAAACTCAAGTTTCCGGATCTTGTTGCCTCCGTAAAGAGCCCCGCTCAAGTCATCCCGCTTGATAAAAATTTCACTTCTGTTAAGCTCTTTTTCAAGACCTTTCAGGGGGTGAACAGGGGTTGGAAGATCAGCCAGGGAAATATAGGGCAATGAACCTGCTATTCCGGGAAACTGTTTTAATAATGGAATCAAAAGAACTCCTTTGCATTGTATAAAATATCGGTAATATTGATGAACGGCAGTAAGTCAGGTATTAACATAAGGTACAAAAAATATTTTTTAACTCTTTTTCATCTGACTGCCATTATATTATAAATAGAGTACATTAAAATTTAATTTAGAACTGTTGCGAAGGGGTAGTTAATGAGGGGTCTGTTAATAATCAGTTTCACAGTGCTCTGCTTAACTCTGCAACTGGTCTCCTGCAGTTCATCGAAGGCTGTGGGATTACAGAGTTTTACACCTGTTGCTGTTGATATGCAAAGAATCGATCAGAAAGACTACGCAGAGATAGTCGATATTGTTAATAAAAACTATGCCGACTCTGAGCACTCATATGGAAACGCTTCTGTTCTCAAAGAAGAGGCGTCTTTTATCTATTTGCGAGTATTTTCAGTTTTTGAAGATGGTGCATGTTACAGAGTCTCTATAGACCGGCACCGGAGCAAGATCGTGAATATTCAGCCTGATTGCTCTATTGCAATTGAGTAGTCTTACGGCCTGTTGTAGAAAATCGGATTGAATATTTCTTATGAAGTTCAGACACTGAGAGAAAAATTCGGGAACCCCTTTTTTCAAGATGGGGTAGTCATGAGGTGTTGATGCTGCGGCATCGGGATCGCTGGTCGCGATAAGTGATGGGATCTTTCCAAAATGGAACTCAACCTTCTGTAGCAGCTCTACACCACTCATTCCGGGCATCTGGTAGTCGGTGATAATAATAGACGGGGGAGCGATTCTCATTCGCTCAAGTGCTTTTAAGGGGCACTCAAAGAGTTCAATCTCTCTGATTCCGGCTTGTTCCAGGTGATGATTCAACCATCCAAGGCTGATACTGAGATCATCTATGAGAAATATTCTGTTTTCCATTCAAATACTCCCTGATACGGCCCAAAATTATGCAGCTTCGTATATTGTACAACGGCTGCAGTACTCTGTCCAGCCCGCTTCACTTCCGGGGAAGGGGGCGACTTATTACGGGATATATCATCGGAAAAGTATACATTAAAAATAATAATTTGTTGAAAACGGTCCTGGATTCCTTGGTGTAAATATCCGGTGTAGAACCTGGATTACCACTTGTATATTGATTGCTGTGGTTCAAACTGTATGAGTTATCAAAAAGGCCTGATCTTATTCATGTTGGTTGGATGTTTCGGAGCCGAAAGCAAATTGTTTCACAGTTTCCTTTTTCCCAATGTATATTATGTTAATTTTTTTCCGAATGATGAGTTGTCAAGTTCTTTAGAGAAGAATCCAGAAATATAGAAAACCATTCCACTCCCCGGAGGGCATCATGACATCTGTATACGAGTATTTCGATTATCGAAAACTGCTGAAGGATCTCTTTGATGAACAGAAAACTCAGAACCGTTTTTTTTCTTATCGGGTACTTGCAGATATGGCTGGTTTTACTTCGGCCGGGTTCTTCACTAAAATCCTTCAGGGCGCAGTAAATATCTCTTCTCAGAAAGCGATTGCTTTTGCAAAGGCCTTTCACTTGACCAAGCTTGAAACAAAGTATTTTGAGACCCTGGTAGCTTTCAATCAGGCCAGAACCCATGAAGAGCGCAGGTACTACCTTGAGCAGCTTGTCGCCACACGCCAGGCCAAGCTGAAAAATATGACAGCCGAGGAGTACCAGCTTTTCAGCGAATGGTACTTTGTTGTTATAAGTGAGATACTTGAATTCTATCCCTTCAATGGAAACTATAAAGAACTGGGCAACATGCTTCAGCCCGCGGTTTCCGCTACAGATGCTAAAAAGGCTGTTGATACACTGGAAGAGCTGAAACTTATCCGGAAAAGAAGTGACGGGTACTACGAACGGACAGGTAAAGTGCTCAGTACTGCTGAGTCCTGGATGGGTGTGGCTATTACAAACTATCAGCTCAACTCTTCGGATCTGGCCAAAGATGCCATACAGAATGTTCCAAAAGAGGCCAGAGAGATCTCTGTTCTTACCCTGAATGTATCACAGACAACTTTTGAGGAAATCCGCAACCGGCTCAAAGATCTCAGACGGGAGCTTATGGAGCTGTCCGCTAAAGAACCGCTTGCCGACAGGACCTATCAGATAAACCTTCAGCTTTTTCCTGTTTCAAAACCCTATAATCGTGCTATCGGGGCCGGTGAGATGCTTGTAAAGGGCAGGAGGGGAAGAAAGCCACTTGGGCTGAAGGTCGTTCCTGAAAGTGAAAAAATGGTACTTCAGAGTTAAGGGTACCTCTGAAACTCATTTTCTGCTGAGGCCGGCCGGGAATTTTCTCCCGGCCCACTTGAAAACTGAATATTCAGAGGTCTCCTCAAGATGGATACGGCTAAACAGCTGAAGAGGAAGACTCTGTTTCCAGATCTTTTTTCCGGATCTTGCCGCTGTTTGATTTAGGAAGAGAATCGCGGATTTCGACCATTTTTGGAACCCTTGAGTGCTCAAGCTTCTGTTTGCAGAAATCAAGGATCTGTTGTACGCTGAGATCTGAACCTTGCTTGACAGCTACAAATGCTTTCAGTGCCAGTCCCAGAATGGGATCGGGTACCCCTATCACCGCAACTTCACTTACTCCGGAGATCTCATAGAGCACATCCTCAATTTCTTTGGGGCTTATCCTCTCTGCGCCGCTTTTTATCATGTCATCCTTGCGGGACACAAAATAGAGAAACCCCTCTTCATCCATCTGGAAAAAATCTCTGCTTAGAAGCACCTTTTCACCGGGATAGATCCCCTGTTTTAGAACCGCAGAGGTTTCCTCTTCCTTGTTCCAGTACCCTTTCATCACATGAGCTCCCCTGATCACCAGCTCCCCCACGGTCCAGGGTCTGGTTATCTTATTCCCCGATTCATCGATAAGCCATGTTTCGGTGTTAGGTATTGCTTTACCGACCGACAGAGGGCGGCGACTCAGTTCAGAGGGAGGCAGGTATGAGACCCGTTTACACTCTGTCAATCCGTACATCGAATAGATACTGGCATTTTTAAAAGCCTTCTGAAGATCCCTGATATGAGAGGGGGGAAGCGCCTGACCGGTATTTGTGATATAGCGTACAGAGGAAAAATCGCACTTCCCGATATCCTGAAGCTGCAGAAGAAGTGCAGCCATTGCAGGTACTACAGGAAGCCCGGTCACTTTTTCATCGATTATACGCCCGACAGCCTGGTAGGGGAAGACAAATGCCTTTTCGAGTATAATGGTACCGCCAATCAGGACACTCATGAGAACCTGGTAGAGTCCATAATCAAATGAAAGAGGGAGATAGTTCAGGATTATATCACCGGGGTGGTTTTCCAGGTACTGGGTGATAGAGCGTGCGGCTGTCACCATATTGGAGTGTGTCAACATGACACCTTTAGGGTCGCCGGTTGATCCGGAAGTGTAGATCAATGATGCAAGATCGATATCGATACAGGCACGTGGAGGCTCGGTTCCGCAGGAATTTTCAAGAAAATTTTCGAACGAAACGGTATGCACACCGCCTGTGTCCTGGAGCCTGGAAGCATCAGCTGCCCGGGACTTCTGGTAGTCTGTAACGAGCATGAGTTTCAGGTCGGGGCAGATGACATTTCCACTTGTGATCTGCTCTGCACCGGTCGGGTCGGTTATAAGAGCCCACACCTGGCAGTCACGAAGAATATAGGAGAGTTTCTTACTTTTCACCTGCGGATTTATAACCAGAAACACGCCTCCGGCTTTCAGGATCCCGAAAATTGATATCACGGATTCGGTTGAGTTCTCAAGGTATATCGCAACCCGCCCCTGACGAACCAGACCGCTTGAGATGAGTCCGTTTGCGAGGCTGCAGGCGGATCTGTTGAGTGACTGATAATCGGTTCTGCGGCCTGCATTGACAACCGCGGTTTGGTGAGGGAAACGCAGGGCACTCTGAGTAAGAAAATCGCCAAGAAGCATATCTTTTCCTCCTGAATTGAGCTCAGGTGAAAATTCAATCTCAAAGAGTATGCCAGGTTCAGCGTTACGGGGTTTTGGAACTGGAAACCGTTGACGGGGATGCGGAACGGGGGGCGGGAACGGGGTCGTAAAGACGTCCGGCCGGACGTCTCTACCGGAACCGGAACCCCAACCGCAACAACGGCCACGAACCGTAACAACGACCCCAACCAAAACCGCAACCGCCACGCAAACCGCATTTGACAAACCCTGACCGTCCATGTCAGGTACTATTTTGTCAAAAAGAAATTCCAAATATCCAAATCCTTTGAGTGAGGTTTACATTGAATAATTCAGTGATTCTCTACATGATTATTGGTCTTACAGCCGGCATGGCGTCGGGATTTTTTGGTATAGGGGGAGGAATAATAGTCGTTCCGGCCCTGGTTTACCTTGCAGGATTCAACCATCTGACGGCAACCGGGACCAGTCTTGCGGTTTTTCTTTTCCCCGTAGGATTGGCAGGTGCACTGGCGTATTATCGTCATGGGAGCGTCAATTTGAAGGCTGCGGTCATAATTGCCTTCTGTATCTTTATCTCGGCATATGTAAGTGCCAGAATCGCAATAAAGCTAAACACCCTTTACATTAAGCTGAGCTTTGGGATATTTATCATTATAGTTGGCATATATATAGTATGGGGAGCGATTCACCAGATAAGCAGGTAAGCGTTTCGGCATTGGGGGTTTAACCCAGGCATGGGATTTTTAAACCCCTCTGACATTTCTGGCACACCTGAACCTTCAGAACCTCCGAACGCTTAACCTCTTAACCTCTGAACCTCTTAACCTCCGAACGCTGAACGCTGAACGCTGAACGCTCAAATTTGGCTCAAACCTTGCGCTCTTAATTAAGTGCCATCCTGACATATTGCAAGAAACAGAGGAGGAGTTTGTGCGAAAAACACTTTTTTTTACACTGATTGTTCTACTTTCACTGAATGCTTTCAGTCAGAACCAGACTAAGGCTGAGCTTAAAGACAAGCAGGACAGCCTCAGCTATATAATCGGGCGTGATGTTGGTTCGCAGCTTGAGGATTTTGGAACCGATATCAGAATGCCTGCTTTTACAGCTGGAATGAACCAGGCCATGACCGGGGCTCCCTCGGTTATCGATTCTGCGGCATCCGATTCGCTCAGAAGAAGTTTTGCAGAAAATGTGCAGAAAAAGATGCAGCAGGAGCAGGAGGAATTAGCAGAGAAAAATAAAAAGGAAAGTGATACGTTCCTCTCAAACAACAAAAAACAAAAAGGGGTCAAGGTGACCAGCAGTGGTCTGCAATATAAGGTGATCGAGAAAGGCAGCGGCCCTAAACCAACAACCGTCGACTCAGTCAAGGTATCCTATAAAGGCATGCTTCCCGACAGCACAGTCTTTGACAGCACCTCCGGTGAACCGGCAACTTTAGACCTTCAGCGTACGATTCCCGGAATCGCAGAGGGAATCCAGCTTATGAGCGAAGGGGCCAAATACCGTTTCTTTGTACCACCAGATCTTGCTTACGGTGCAACGGGTGCTCCACCGGTTATCCCCCCAAATTCTATCCTTATCTTTGATATCACCCTTCAGGAGATACTGGGAAAGGAGAAAAATGCATCCCAGATAAGCCGATAACTCTGAATCTGCAATCTGATTTCGCATATGATCGTTCTGTTTTCGCCGCTTATCATCAAGAAAAAGATAGGCGGCTTTGTTTAAAAGCCTATTAACTCTGGAAAGAAACCGCTACAGATTGTACTATTAACTTTCCGGAGGTTTCCCATTAAGCTTGCTTTTTTAAATCAGAATTTCCTGGTCCAGCGGGAACTGGCCTCGGCTCTCAAACGTGTACCGGGCCTGAAGCTGGTTAATATTGAAATCGCCTCTCATCCCGACTCACAGGCTGTTTCCAGACTGATAGATTTTCTCAATAAAGAACCCTGTCCGATTCTCCTTACTGTTAATGAATGGGGACTTGACAGTGAGGGAATCCTTCATGACCATCTGCAGAAAAAACAGCAGCTTCATGTTAACTGGTTCGTGGATGATCCGGTATTTGACGAAATGATGCTCAGGAAAAAATTCAGACCCTCAGCGATGCGCATCGATTTTGTATCCGACAGGGGCTATATCCCTTCCATGATAGAAAAAAAATACAACCCATTTTTCCTTCCTCTGGGCACGGATCCTTCTATTTTTTCCCCTCCTGAAGAGGGGCAGAAAAAAGAATATGAAATGGTGTTTGTGGGAAACTCTTACCGGGCCCAGATTGAAAGATATCTGGAAAAAGTTGAGGAATTTTTCGATGGATTGATACCGCTTTTGACAGGAGTTGTAAGATCTTACCAGACGAATGTGGGTTATGATGTTGAAAAGGATATCAGAAAAAGGATAAAAGATGTCCCGCTTCCTTCCGGACTCCACGAGGAAAAAGCGGTTTTCATTGCAAAACAGGTTGCAAGTTATCTGCAGAGAAAAGATCTGATTGTTTCCCTTGTGAAAAGATATCCCGGCTTTACAGTTTTCGGTGATGATGGATGGCTGATCGATATTCCGGCACAAAGGCTCAAAAAGGCTGCTTATTATGATGGATTGGCTGATGTTTACAGGAAATCCGAGATTGTGATTGATGTGAATCGGGTGGTTATTCGTGATGGATTCACACAGAGAATCTTCGATGCGCTTGCCTGCAGGAGTTTTGTAATAACAAGCTCTAAGCCAGCGGTTCATGAATTCTTCTGCACCTCAGGACCTTGTCAGGAGGTAGCTGCATTCAGAAGCCTTAATGAACTTGCCATGCAGATCGATTATTTTCTTGAGCATCGTGGAGAGATGGCCCAAATAGCTGCCCGTGGGTATCAAAAGATATTATCACTGCATACTTACGACCACAGGGTACGGCAGATGCTCTCTGTTGCCTCTTCCTATTTGAAAAATCTTCAGGTCGGGAAATCGTCATCTTTTTTATCTGGTTATCCTTAGCTCATCCGGTTCATGATGAGGTGAGTCGATCCATGAGAGGCCTCTCATGGATGGTACATCATTTTTGCTCTTAATTAAAATGGTGTTCACATAATTCATTTATATTTTCCTGAAAATCAAACAGGAACAATTATGACCGATTCCGTCTTTTACTACGGCAGTGATCTCTCACCATCGGAACCGATTTTTTTAAAAGCCGGTCCTTTGAGCCTCTTTTATAACGATGGAATGATACGGTCGATCAGGTTTGGGAAGCACGAGATTGTCCGCAGGGTGTACATGGCACTGAGAGATCAGTACTGGAACACTATTCCCTTTCAGATCACTCCCGTTATTTCTTCAATTGAGGATTCCTCTTTTAAGATCTCCTTTGAGGCACTTCACAAAGAAAAAGAGATCCATTTTAAATGGGTTGGCATAGTTACCGGTGATCCGGATGGGAATATCCGCTTTGAGATGAAAGGGGAGGCGCTTTCTGATTTTAAGCGCAACAGGATCGGATTTTGTGTTCTTCATCCGCTTGAACTCTGCGCAGGACGATCCTGTACTATCGAAAAAGTAGATGGTAACACAGTTGAGGAGACATTTCCGGTATTTATACACCCCTTCCAGCCATTTACAGATATTCGTTCGATAAGTTACGGAGTGCTTCCGGCAGCCAGGACCGTTATACGCTTTGAGGGTGATACTTTTGAGATGGAGGACCAGAGGAACTGGACAGATGCATCATTCAAGACCTATTCGACCCCTCAATCGATTCCCATTCCGGCAAGTGTGGAAAAGGGAACTGTTATTGAGCAGTCTGTCACGATTTCCCTCTACACTTCTGTAAACGTGGAAGAAACTCTTCCGAAAGCTATTGAAATAAAAGTTCCACCACCCGACCGTCACAGCCGTTTCTTTCCCGGCACAGGAGTAGTATATGTCAAAAATATCACTCCTAAAGCCGCAGAGCTGCTTCATGCTCTCAATCTTTCGCATTTGAGGATCAACATAGACTGTGACAGTGAATTTCTTGTAGAGGAGATGGAATCGGCGGCCAGTGCCTGCAGTCACCTCGGGTTTCCGGCGGAACTGGCGTTATACTTTACATCCGATTACATGGAAGAACTCCGGATGATGCGGCAGGTGCTCAGGACTTCCCAGATCCCGGTTCGCAGGTTTCTCATTTATAGAAGAGACACCAAAGTTACACCCGTTGAGACAGTTGCCGCGGCAATCACTGCTCTTCAGTCCTACGCGCCGTCTGCTCAGATTGGTTCCGGTACAGATTATTATTTTGTAGAGATTAACCGCAGCCATCCCGATACCAGGCTGCTGGATTTCATGTGTTACTCGGCAAACCCGCAGGTTCATACAACTGATAATGTATCTGTTATGGAGAACCTGCCCGGACTGGCTGAAACACTGAGAACGGCATCACTTTTTCAGGGCAGAGCACATTTATCGATCAGTCCCATAACTCTGTGTCCCCGGAAAAGACCTGACCTTCCGATGAAATCCGGAGGTGCAGATCCCCGACAGAAGGGGCTTTTCTGTGCGGCATGGACCCTTGGAAGTTTGATGTACTGCATTGAGGGCTCAGCTGCGAGTCTGACCTATTATGAATCAACCGGACCTGCGGGGCTCATGCCGTCAGATGGCAGTTCTGTGTACCCGGTCTATCATGTACTTGCGGCTGCGGGTGAGCTTGCGGGAGCCAGGGCTCAGAGCTGTATCTGCAGTGATCTCTCAAGAGTAGTCTGTTTTGTATGTTACAAGGGAATCTCTTTGTATCTTTTTATCGCCAACCTGACAGATTCTCCTCAGCAGGTAACGGTTTTTGATCTTCCGGCCACAATCAATCTGCTCAGACTTGATGAGACGACATTTGAGGAGGCGACCCGTTTCCCTCAGCTCTGGCGATGCAAAAAAGGCGAAATACGGACATCGACAGGTCCGTTTCATGTCTTTGATATTCTGCCTTACGGGATTTTGAGCATAGAAGGATCATTGGCAAAATAATCAGAACTCGAGCTCCTCGGCTTCTGAATCGCTGTGGGCTGCGGTATCGCCTTTTTCAATCAGGTCCCGCTCAAGATAGAGCATGTCAAGTACATGTGGCGGATGCGGTTTCTCAAGCTCGCTGTCGCATATTGAAGCAGCCTCTCTGAACTTGCCGCATCGACGGAATAAATCGGTAATGTAAACCTTCTCTACAGCTTTTTCATCCGCAAATTGCTGTCCCAGTTCCTCCGCTTTTGCAAAGAGCAAAAGAGCTTTTTCTCTGCACTTGATGGCAGATTCGGCAAAACTGTTGTCATCACAGATCCACGCTGCAAAGACCGCTGACCAGCCTGCATCCGCATACTCATCCTGATTCTGCATAATCATGCTGTGACACAGAAATGAATTCGCTGTCTCTGGAAAGGCCGGGTCCATGAGCTGGCGTTTGTATTCAGGTGACCGGACAATTCCGCGGACCTCCGGATTTCCTTCTGTAATCTCCATCGTGCAGTACCCGCACGAAATGCATCTCTGAATCCAGAGATAGACAGATGATCGTCTTATATGGCTTGACCTGCCGTCAAGATCATGAGGTCCCACAGTATCAAAAGCAAGTGATACCAGAGGATAACGGTTTTCTTTTCCACAGACGTAACATTTTTTTTCTTTGAGGAATACAGTTGTCATTGTTGCTTTTTTAACCTGTCTTTCACTTTGTAATCTATATAGCTCCAAATCATATCAGGAACAAGAATACCGACAACCGGTATCACTTCAAAGCGACGATTGGCGATACTCCCTGCCACACACCACAGCGCGGCACCACCTGCAAGAGTAACCATTATTCTGCCTGTTACCTTATCACCTGATTTTAACTGCTGATATCCGGGAAGGAAAAGACTTGAGAAAGCTTCTCCATGACGGGTAATCTCGGTTACTTCGGACCTGAATCCATCTTTATTATCAACTTTCCAGTCACCCGCCTGTGCGCCGGACTCAAGCTCGATATCATAATTTGTCAATCCGGACCTGCGTTTGGCCATCCATTTTGATTCGCCCATGCCAAGCTTCTCCCAGGGCTTCTGTACATACTCCCCGACCCCGATACCATCTTTGAGGAGCTGTTCAAGCTTGTTCATGGAGATGTTATGCTCCTCAATGAGCATCCATTCTGTCTGGGAGAGCCCGAGCCGTTCCCAGGGTTTGTTGTCATCCTGACCTCTGATCTCAAGAACTGAGAAAAAAATCATCAGAGAAAGAATTGCTGTCTTTTTCATTTACTTTCCTCTTATTCCGATTTTTGTAAATTACAGGACAGATCCAAACTAAAACCCGGACCCTTTGCTCTCGTTGATAATTGATCATTAAAAAAGTAAAATTGCGCGTTTATCCCGAAAAGTCCGTCAATAAATGATGCTTCTACTCCTGTATTGAATCCGGCAACACGTGAATCAGAGTAGACTGAATTCAGATATCGTTCTTGTGACGTCTGAAGGTGCTCAGATTCTATCTGCCAGGAGTCATAATTAAGATTGTAAAATGAATTGAAAAAACCCGCACAGAGCATGAGCTTCATTGACTCAGGAATTCTCAATGCATCTATTTTATGCAGATTTCCTTCTAAATTCAACACAGTTCTGTGGTACCATCTTTTTTCATCTGAAGATGAATTCTCTGAGGAGATATTTTTGAAACCGTATTCAAGATTGCAGATGACATATTCGAAAAGGTCGGCATCCAGTCCCATACCCATTCCAAAAGAGGAGACCTTCTGTTCAGTTTGTGGAATTGCTGTGCCTTTTTGCCAGGGGTAGTTGTCGGGACCGGGCTCAAACCGTTCAGAACTGCTCCTCCAGTATCCAACTTGTAAAGCGGGACTTAAACTGAGGCCGTTTCCCCCGAGATCAGCCATCGTAATCCAGTTCCACCCGATACTGTCTCCCTGAATGGTAGGGGCATCTGTAGATGAAGACCCATTTTTGTATGTATAGACAAATCTGTTATAACCTCCTCCCATACTGAAATTACTCCGCACGGGAAAACCGGTCTTGCCTACATCGATAAATCCGCCGAAAAGAGGAAATGCGCCTGAGAAAAACCTGACCTGATTGACTTCCGGATTCTGGCTCCGTAAAGAATCCAGAAATCCTCTGGCTCCTCCATAAAAACCGATACCAACCAGTTCATGAATCCGGCTTCCGATATGAACACTCACGCAGTCAGAGCCAAGTATAAACCTTTCTTCTGTACCGACAAGAGGCAGATTCTCTATAAAACTATCGTGGGACAGTTTCCCCACATACATGTCCACTTTTATTCCGGCCTGAAGAATGCCGTTGAGAGCCCCGCCGGCTATTCCCATGCCGAAGCGGTTCAGGGGAAGAGTGGTTTTAAGTGAACCAAATTCAGAATGGGCAATCTGGGGAGAGTAGAAAAGATCAAAGACAATTGTTCCGGGATTGGAGAGCCTGAGATGGGGTACAGCAAAGCTCTTGTTGACAATGCTCTTATCATCATCGCTTTTCAAACGATATGTACGGAAAGAGAGATTCGCACTTAAACTTGAGCTATCGGTTTCAAGCCATCCAAGTGGTGATCCTGCATGATCAGCGGCATTATACAGAGATTTATCTGAAAATTGTACAGAGAGCGGCTGCTGTGCTTGAGCGCTTAACAATGCCAGGGCGGTAATAACAAATATGGTTTTCATGTAGAGGCTTCTCCTTAAGGTAAAATCTTCATGGATCAAAATAACTCTTGCAAAGGGCTTGTAGTACTGCTTAATGGAGAGATTGTCAATTCATAAAAAATGCGGCACCAAGTCCTATTGTGAAGAGAAAACATCCGTAGAGGGAGTGCTCGAGTACAGTGAGGAGAAAAGAGCCTGTTTCGTAGTAGGTTTTAGAGAAGAAATACCCGCCGACTATGGTTAAAGCGACAGCCACAGCGTTGAAATAGATTATGTGGATAAAGGCAAACGAGGCGGTTGAGACCAGTATAAGCAGCGTGCGGCCGGGGAAGAGATCTTTATAACGGTGAAAGAAAAATGCCCGGAAAATTATCTCCTGAGGCAGCACCGAAAAAAGAATATAGGCAGCAGACCCCCCGACCCAGACAGGAAAATCCTGATTTAGTGATGATATCAGCTCCCTGGGAATTAAAACAGATGCAAGCAGAATTATCACTGGAACCGATAATAAGAATCGGCGGATAATTTTCCACAGCTGTTTTCTTTCAAATTTAAGATTTATCAAACTTGCAGCTTTGAATCGGGAATCACTGAAAAGCAGAGCTGATGCAGTGAGGCAGGCTGCTGTTAAAATTGATATTTTCGGAAGAGTAACCAGCTTGAGAAAAAGCGCGGACGGGATAGCTATATAGACGAGAACAAATTCCAAAGCGAGTAGAAGCCTTTTTGCCTGTGGTATGATGGGGGCTTTGCAATAATTACCGTAGAAGGTTTGAGCTGACATTTCCTGGCTCCGCTTCAGCCTACTGCTATGGGTGAATTACCCCGGGAAAAACAGATCTCTGTTTAGTCTGGTAGATCAATAGATGTGCCACCTCCTTTTTTTTTCCGGTTTTCCATTTTTTTCTTTTATTGACATCTTTTTTCCCCGGTAGTATTTTAACCTCTTCTTCTGCGAGAGTAGCTCAGTGGTAGAGCTCCACCTTGCCAAGGTGGCTGTCGCGGGTTCAAGTCCCGTCTCTCGCTCCAAACTTCCGGGTTTCCTTTTGATTAAAGGAAACCCAAATTTTTTGAAGGCACACCTTCAGGCGGCATAGCCAAGTGGTAAGGCAGAGGTCTGCAAAACCTTCATCTCCAGTTCAAATCTGGATGCCGCCTCCAATTTTCTTTCATCTCTTTTTTAATTATCTTTCCAGGTTGAGCGGGGACGGACTGCTTTTTTCTCTTTTTTTAAATTTTAAAATTAAAAAAGTAGTCCGTCCCCGCAGTGGTACGTCTCCACAAATACAGGGAAAGCCTATATGAAAAAAATCTGTTTTTTGGCAATTATTCTGGTCTGCCTGACGGCTTCTGCAAATGCATCATCAATTACTGTCACAGACACTATTCTTAAAAATACAGAATGGAACAGCGACACTATTTTTATCCTTAAGCATATTGCGGTAGACACTGGAATAACACTCACAATCAAACCGGGCACCAGGGTTCTTTTTGGAGCCCATTGCGCAATCTGGGTTCAGGGGACAATTGTTGCAGAAGGTAGTGCTGCAGATTCTATCTATTTCACTGCGTTGGATACATCTGCCGGCTGGCGTGGGATACGGTATCACTGGCCTGATTCAGGGAATGATTTATCCTCTTTTTCTTACTGTGATTTTAGTTATGGCAAAGCGGATACTAATTCAAATTTAGGCTGGGATGATAATGGCGGTGCTCTCTATTTCAATAATTTCCTAAATGGTAACAGTCAGATGGCGTACATCAGGAATTGTACTTTTCACCATAACTCAGCTGATGGAAGCGGCGGGGCATTGTATTGTGTAAATAGAGCGAATGTCAGAGTTGTTGACTGCGTTTTTCGGAACAATTCCGCTCTCAGCGGAGGAG
>CAYLVN010000006.1:23355-23628 GCA_964387115.1 uncultured Fibrobacter sp. | reverse complement strand
CCAGCGAGCTGGTTCATATAGCCGAACCTGATCCAGTCTTCAGAGCGGCGCACATGAGATACCCTTATCTCATCGAGCCCACCGGTATATGTTCGCGTGTTTCCATTATATTGACTTCCGATTGCCGCCAGAGGAGATGCCGTTCTGTAAATTGCCGGCAGGTCTGCAGTCATTCTATTTACCATCTGCCCATCTATGTAGATAAACATGCTGTCTGACTCAAAATCAGCGGTGCAAAACACATGGTGCCATCCCGCATACCCGGTAATATTA
>CAYLVN010000006.1:0-23345 GCA_964387115.1 uncultured Fibrobacter sp. | reverse complement strand
CTTGATATGATTCTGTCCACACCCGGAGAATAACGGGTTAACATTGAGAGTTTCCCTTCCTGTTTCAGTACAAGCTCATATCTGGTGTCATTGGGACCATGGCTCAATGAAATTATAACCCTGTCGGCATACAAAACCGTTGAACTGAACCAGGCCTCCAGATTCACACAGCCGGTATTAATCCCTAAAGAGGTGTTACCCGGAAGTCTTATCCAGTCATTGCTCATTCCTCCGCCAAAATTCTGACCCAGACCTATAACTCCATCTTTAAAATCATTACTTACTTTGTCATCTCCGTGATAACCATTGGCAGTGGCATCTTTGTATATATCAATGGTCTCGTTTCCGGGCTGGCTCTCCTGCAGATGCCATACACCTGCAAAACCATTCAGTGTGTCAAAGACCGCTGCACCATTGGATTCCATCCGGTAGTGTTCACCCCAGGACATTTTTATGAACTGCTCGCTGTTGCCGGCCTTAACTGTGTCAACCAGTACCCAGATAACAGCCTGCTTTCCGATCCAGGAATCGATCTGGTATGGAAGGTTGCTTTTGGCTCCACTGCGTGTAAATTTAAACCCCCCTTTACTCCCGTCAGGACTCAACGATGAGAAATCAAAATTGGTACTGTCGATTTTAACAAGAACAGGTATGTCATAGATATCATTTGTAATATTCGCTCCGGTGATCGTTGTGTTCAGATAAATAAATCTGTTGTGTAAATCAACTGTAAAGCTCCATACAGGACCCGCTGTGGCGGACTTCCTGTCCCGTGCAATCACTTTCCAGTAATAGGTACCCGACTTGAGTGCATGATCAAGGGAGATAGTACCGACAGTCAGGCCTTCTGCAAGAACCGGAGGTGAGGCGGTTTCGCCGAAATAGACATCATACACAATCCCATTTCCATCCGGATCACTGCAATCCCAGAAGAGTGTGACTGAAGAATCAAACACAAGTGAATCTTCAGCGGGAACCGGGTTTGATGGAACAAGTGGTGCGCTTCCATAATGTATTACAAATGAAGTATCAACGATTTCGGAGTTATCTACCACAACTATACGCATCGTATCATCGATCAAAACAGATTCCATGGGGTCGATTGTGATTATCACTTTTCCATTTGAATCGGCCCGGGCAATAGTCCTGGTATTTCTCTGGAATATCTGCACCGTATCAGGATCACTGTCGGCAAGCAGCAGCTCGACTTTAACAGGTTCGGTCGTATCACTCAGATCGACAGCACCACCCTCTGTAAACTTTCCACCGAACGTCACTGTCATCGCAAGGGCAACCGGGGGAGTGATGCGGACTGCGGGAGAAAGAGTATCGCTGTTTCCGGTAGAATCAGTTACTGTGATTATCAACCTCTGAAAGCCGGTGTCGGAAACTGAAGGAAGATACCTGATAATTCCGTTTTTAATTGTTAATGGTTTGCCGCTGGAGACAAAGACAGCATTATAGGTAAATAAACCTTTTCCGGTCCCCTCTTTGACAGAAAGAGGAACGATGATTGAATCCTCCCCTGCTTCATACTTTTTTCTGAAATCAGTCTCATCAGTCAAAAACTGCACATGGTCCGGAACCCTCAGATAAAAAGACCACTCCGGTCCTTCCACTGTTCTTTTGCCGTCTGAGGCAACCACTTTCCAGCAGTAAGCACCGGATCTGGAAAGGTTATTTAATGTAAACGATGAACTCTGAAGATTTTCCGAAAGGAGTACCGGCTCAGGACAGAATGATGCGTAAAGGGAATAATGGACCGGACCGTCCACGTCTCCTCCATCCCACGAGAATCGGATCAGACTGTCATTTAAAATGGAACCATTCTCCGGATAAGGAGTGCCGGGAATTTCCGGAGCAGTACCGTAATAAACTGCCATCCTGTATGTATCAGTATGCCCGCTGCGGTCTTTTGCAGTTACAATCACGGTATCAAAACCGGAATCGATCCTCCGGGAATTGAGCGTAAGAGAAAAATTACGGGCAGAGTCTACTGCCAGAGCATTGTAACGGCCCTGGATAAGAGCTCCGGCACTGAACATCTCCACTTTACTTGTATCTGGATCATTAATGTGGAATTTGACTTTTACAGTAGTGGATGAATCGCTCAAGTCAAGAGCACCGGATGAAATCGTATCTCCTTTTTCTATCAGATCGATCTTGAGATGACGATTTGGTGGAACAATCAGAATAGAAGGGAAAAGGGTATCTGAAGTCATGAAAGTATCGGTGACTGTGATCTTCAGATGAACCATGCCGGTGTCAAGTGAAACCGGTGTCCAGAGAAGCGTGTCATCCCTTACCATAACAGGCCTTCCGCTCTCTATCAAAGAAGCACTGTACTGGTAAGGCCTTGCTCCCCTGGAAGTATCTGTTTCCAGAAACATCTTAAACAGAGTTCCGGTTTCCAGAAATTCCGGGAAATCACCTTCCGTAGTGGTAAATTTCACACTTTCTCTTATATCAGCGGAATCAATTACCATCATTCGAAAAGTGTATACGACCGTTTCATATCCATCATATAAACTGATCTCAAAAATATGAGTACCAATTTTTGAACTGTCCACATTCCAGAATAAACTTCCATCTGCGCCTGCAAGCATTGAAGGATCACCGCGGAGGAGTTTTATCTGTATAGGATCATTGTCAGGATCCCTGACAATTATGCTGTCCCGGTAGATATTTCCTGCCGGTATCGGAAACGGCGGCTGCGGAGCCCTTACCACTACCGGTTTGGCATTTTTATAAACCAGGAGATTTTTCCTGGTCTCGAGGCGATTTTTGTCAATGACTCTCAGAGTAAAGCTGTTTCCTTCTGCAAGATGGGAAATCGGAAGCGGTATGTTCCAGAAATAATCACCATCCCCGGGGTATGAGACTCCATTTACAATAAGTGAATCAATACCACTTCCCTCATCAAAAGCGATGACTTTCAGCACTGCCGTATCAGAGGGAATCACAAGCCCTGAAGCATCCCTGCCCTCTACTGTAGTCTCAAGTATAACCGGCGGAAGGGTATCGGCCCCGGAGGGATCAGATATCACCACTCTTGAAATTGAGGATAACGAATCCCCGTTTTTATCAAAAGCGGTTATCGTTATTTTATTTATGCCTTTATTCAAATCGGTTTCGAAATACCATTCAGCATGGTATTTGCCCTTTACCTGAACCTTTCCTGAATCGTTTCCGTTTCTTATTCTCAGCTCAACATCTATCGAATCATTTGCAAACCATTCCACTGCTCCCATAATCAGCAGCTTCTTTACACTGTAAATCGTGCTGTCGGAAGGAGGAACCAGAACCGACATGGTGAGTCCGCCGGTTCGGGCAGCCTCCGGATCATAAACAAGCCACATTTTGATTGTAGTGTCATTGCGGTTTACCGGATTATCCATGGCGTAAATCAGCAGAGGGATGGAGTCTTTGAGAGTATCAAGCCTGTCAAATATTTTGATGTAAAGAGAGTCCTGAACAATATCAAAAGGGTGCCCGTTAATTGAGGCTGAATCGGCCCCGCCTATTCCGCGGTCTTTGATGCTGATCCCCATGAAAAATGCCGTCTCAGCGGTTCTGATTGTATTACCCGAAATGATATAGTTGTCCTGAAGAAATCTTATTTCAGGTGGGGTGTTATCCACAAAAGAGAATGTGAAGGGTTGTGCAGGAGAAAAGTGATAGCCGTCGCTCACCTGCAGCGTCCCTGCGCCATCAGCACCAGCGAACAGAAGCACTACGCTTGTATCCGGCACAGAGCTCATCACTCTGGTGCCCATGCGAAAATCCCAGATGTAAACAACATCCCTGTCTCCAACGCCCCCGGTCCTGAGCCTTACCAGTTTTCCGAAGTCACCATCAACATGCTTCTGGGAAAGAGGAGATCTGACATAAAAATCTATCTCTTCCTGTGTCTCTTCTCCATTAACTCTTCTGGTCAGAAATTTTATACTGTTTGCACCGGTATCATTGAATGAGAAGACAAAAGAAAAAGGGCCGGAACTCAGGGATTTTCCCTCAGGAGGCATATTTGTAACTTCACCGCCTTCAAAGAGGCGGTTTCCGGGTGATATGACACGGAAATATTCAACCTGTTCGGGCACAGCCAGCATCACGGTAAGAGTTTCAGATGTAAATATGTTCAGGGTATCCCCGTCAGAAAATGACCCATCGGTGATAACCACTTCGGAATTGGTGAAATCTGCAAATGGATTATAATCACCTGTGCACACCAGATGCAGCGCACTTGCACACATCAGGAGAATCGGCAGAACTACTTTGAGATTATAGTTTTTCATCTCTTTGGGGCCTCAAAAAAAAGGCAAAAGACCTGTCAGAAATTAAAAGACCAGGTAAATCCCGCAGCACCCAGGGCCGCTACGAAAAAACCGGTAATTGTCAATGCCAGATTTCTGTTTCGTCTGGAACGGGCGTCCTCCCAGTCATCACTGACATGACTTGTAAGGTTTTCAAGATCTTTTCCGCTGAGAGTTTTCATTTCCCTCTGAGAATTTTTAAGTTTATAGGCAAAAAAACCTCCCTGTGCCACTCCTCCGACAGCCGCTGTCAACCCGCCATATCTTAAGAAATTACGCTTGGGGGCTTCCGGGTCCTGAAGAATCCTGATTGGCACACCGTCAACAGCAGCATCTTTCACCGATACACTATGTGAAAATGGCCTGCCTGCGATGACTTCTTTTTCTTCTCCCTCTATCGACAAATTTGAACGACCGTTCTCTTTGAACACACAGTGTGAAAGCCTTATAAATCTGGTTTCGGACACGATTCCCTTTACAGAGTACATAATTTGAATATTCTGAAGGTCGCTTCCTATTCCATCCTTGTGAATGTAAATGCCATTCCAGTCATATGGAGTCGGGCTGAGTTTGCTTGCAGGATTTGCAGAAGGATCATTTTCGGAGGTAAAAATCACCGGGTTTAACCCTGTCCCGGGAACCATCAGCACACCCTGAACATGCACACCGGTAAAATTTTTAAACAGCAACACTGTTCCGGGCTCGATTTTAACCACCTTTCCAGCCGGAACAAAGACATCTGCAACAACCAGATAAGGAGAATCTTTTAAGTAAAGCACTTTGGGAAGATCTCCAGCCAGCTCCGGAAGATCAGCCCCCGGGCATGGAATGCAGAAAAAAAGCAGTAAAAGAAAGCTGACTGAACGCATTTATCCTCTCACTATCCGTTTGATGCAATACGCTGCATCTCTGAATCGGCCTCTTTGTAGTACCTGTGATCCTTCGATGTTTGAAGCTCCGATTTTACCTCATACCAACTATCAAGAGCCGCCCTTTTTGTCACTGCAGAGGGATTTTGATCAAAAAGCCCGCTCCTGCATCGCGCCGTACTGTAAAGACGCTCAAGCCTGAGTGTCCCTGCATTTATGAATAAACCGGGTGTTCTTGAACACAATTCAAGATTCCTCAAAGCTTCGTTGATGTTCCCCTGCCCCTGAAAGGCTCTTGCTTTCTCAAGATAAAACTCACCGTCTTTTATATCAGTCGCTAACAGAAGCTGGTTTAATGCAGATTTATTCCCCAGCCCTTTCAGTGCCCGCATTCTGTAGATAATTGCTTTATCACTGGCTGCCTCAGCTGCAGATAATTTCTTATAGACCTCAAGTGCATTGCCGTACTGGCGGTTTTCAAGCTCCCTGGTGATTATAGTCATCAAATCTGTTGTACCATAACTGCTCTGAAGCTGCTCAACTAAAGAAAGGGGAACAGGTTCTTTCTTAATTACTGCTTCAGGTACAGGATTTTTTGGAAGTGACCGTAAGGCGGCCTTTTTTTCCCGTACCTGCGGAACAGGTTTGGTTTTCTCTACAACAACCCTGACAGTTTCCGGACGTGTTACTTCCTGTGGAAGCTGGGGTGTTTCAGTGATAGTTTTTTCAGCGGAAATTTCTGCCCGGGATTTTTCAAACAATGATGCAACCAGCTTTGGTACATAGTAACTTATCCCGTACACAATCGCCAGCAACAGTACTGCGGTACCTGCAATTACATATGGACTTTTCCTGCGCAGCTTTACGGTTATCTTCTCCTGGTCAACCCCCATGAAACGCGCCAGCTCCTGCTCCGGTGAGAGCGGAGTTATGCTGCGGTGGATTTTGCCGAGTTCCGAGAGAAGATTCATCGCATCCTGTATTCTCTTCTCCCTGTCCTGAAGCATGCACATGTGTATGAGGCGGCGGAATTTTGGCGGGAGTTTAATATCAAATTGATCGAGCTGCTTGAACTCATTTTTAATCTTGGAGAGCATCAGCTTTGAAACATTCTGTTCAGGGAATGCCTTTCTCCCTGTTACCATTTCATACAGAATCGTACCTAAAGAGTAGATATCGGTGCGGATATCAGGCTCTTTGCCATCAAGCTGCTCAGGAGACAGATACTGCATTGTACCCAGTATCGCACCATCGGTAGTGTGAATCGAGGCATCTGTCGGACGTGCGATTCCAAAATCCATCAGTTTCACCAGCCCATTGCCGGATACCATGATATTTGAGGGCTTCAGGTCACGATGGATCACCCCATGGTAGGTTTTTCCATAGATTACATATTCCTGGTTGTGCGCATAACGCAAAGCACGGCCTATCATTATCCCTATTGACATTGCCACTTCAACTGGAAGCGCGCCACGATCTTCGATAATTTTCTCAAGAGTCTGGCCTTGAATACGCTCCATCTCAATATAGGGGAGTCCATTCCACTGGCCGACAGCATGAATTTCAATGATGTTTGGGTGATGGAGCTTCGCGGTGATCTTTATTTCAGTCTGAAAGCGCTGCTTGGTGTCCTCTGTATAATTGGGATGGAGAAGCTTTACTGCCCTGGCGACCTCCAGCTGGGAATTCCATATCTCATAGACATTGGCCATTCCCCCTACACCCAATATCCCGGTTATCACCCCCGAGCCCATAGGCTCTTTCTTGGTGCCGTCAGGGAGAATAACAGCATTCCTTACGCGTTTAATGGAGTTCTGATCCTGAATAGAAATTCGCTTATCTTCAGGTGACATCATAATCCCGCCGGGGTTCCCTGCAATAAGAAACTGCTGAATACTATATTTAGTATTGATATATTACCATTGTTTTGTATATATTTCAACAATTTAGTTTTTCAGGTTTATGTTTTATTGTTCTCAAGTCTGTACTTTACGGTAAGCAATCCGGTTCTTTTTAATAGAGGTATATATGGCAAAAATTATCAATGAAGTATCCAGGACTTTTTCCGAGTATCTCCTGATTCCCAGGCTCACCCGGAAAAATCATCTGCCTCAGAATGTGTCGCTCACTGCTCCGGTAGCAAAGTTTAAAAGCGGAGAGACTTCAAGGCTCTTGCTCAATGTTCCATTTGTATCGGCCAGCATGCAGTCTGTTTCAGGAGCAGAGATGGCTATTTCGCTTGCACGCAGGGGAGGCTGTGCCTTTGTATACTGTTCACAATCTATAGAACAGCAGGCCGCAATGATATCAAGAGTTAAAAGCCACAAAGCGGGATTTGTCCCTTCGGACTCCAACCTTAAACCCGACAATACCCTTAGAGATGCAATCACTCTGCGCAAAAAGACTGGCCACTCTACAATGCCTGTAACTCACGATGGAAGCAGAAATGGAGCTTTTCTGGGAATAATTACCGATAAGGATTTCTGGGAATTCGAAGATAATCTCGATGCTCCTGTTTCCCAGTTTATGACTCCAAAGGAACACGTGGTTTTCGGGGTTTACGGAATTACTCTTCACGAAGCCAACAAGCTTCTGCGCAACAATAAAAAAGAGTGTCTTCCGGTTCTTGAGAAAGATGGGAAACTCCATTCACTTGTTTTCAAGAAAGACTACTTCGATCATATGAACAACCCCGACGAGCTTCTTGACAAAAACAAGAGACTCGTCACCGGGGCTGGAGTGAACACCCATGATTATAAAGACAGGATACCGGCATTGATGGAAGCCGGGATAGATGTTTTATGCTTTGACTCCTCAGATGGTTATTCCGAGTTCCAGATGGAAGCGGCCAAATGGGCAAGAACCAGATACGGGAATGACATTATTGTCGGGGGCGGCAATGTGGTTGATGGTGATGCGTTTCGTTACCTGGTTGAAGAAGCCGATGTAGACTTTGTGAAAGTTGGTATAGGGGGAGGATCCATCTGTATCACCCGTGAGCAGAAAGGCATCGGACGCGGACAGGCATCGGCCCTGATAGCAGTGTGCGCGGAACGTGACCGCTACTTCTCGGAAACAGGCATATATATACCTGTGTGTTCAGATGGGGGGCTGGCTAATGATACACAGATCATTATAGCCCTGGCAATGGGAGCTGATTTTGTGATGATGGGAAGATACTTTGCGATGACTGTGGAAAGCCCGACTCCCAAAGTGTCAATCGGCGGCAGAATTTATAAACCTTACTGGGGTGAGGGTTCCAACCGCGCAAGAAACTGGCAGAGATACAATCAGGCAGCTGAAGGGGATTCAGGGATGAAATTCGAGGAAGGTGTTGATGCCTATGTGCCTGTTGTGGGATCTGTCAAAGAAGTGATGTCTGTGACTATGGCAAAGCTCAAGTCCACAATGTGCAACATGGGATCAGTCACTCTCAAGGAATTCGCCGACAACGCTGTCTTAACACGAATCTCAGAACAATCTTTTGTTGAGGGGGGAACCCCCAACGTCATCTCGCTCGACAAAGATCTGCCCAGAGAAGTTTAATCCAGGCATCCGGGGGCTGGAAAAGTACTCTCCGCCCCCTTTTCAATTTTCATATCCGGTCAGTTTTATGTCCGTTAAGCGGAATTTTGTGCAGTATTGTTTACAATAAACCAATTTGTACATTCGTATACATTTACAAAAGTTTTTTTCGGCTATTCAGATTATCAAAGGAGGAGTACCTTGAAGAATTTCAAACCCCTGGTTCCGTTTTCCATTATTGCAGTGCTTCTATCCATCTCACTCATTGCCTATTCAACCTGCTCTTTCGCAGATTCCAATCACCCGCAGAGAGGCACAGTGACATTCGGTGCCGATAAACAGCCGGATATAAAAACTCCTCCTCAACTTGACGCTTTTAAGAGCATGTTTGCAGATATTGCCGAAAAGGTTGTTCCCACGGTAGTTCAGGTCGTGCCTACAAAAATTGACACCGTTATTTTTTCCAACAATCCATTTTACCAGTTTTTCGGCGATCCTTTCGGCTTTAATGAATTTTTTGGTACTCCGCGAAATCAGCAAAGGCGCCAGCCGCCGGTGCAGAAACGCGAATTCAAGCAGCAGGGGCTTGGATCTGGTGTTATTGTATCTAAAGATGGCTATATTCTTACCAACTTCCATGTAGTAACCGGCGCGGACCAGATCGAAGTGAAAACTTCTGATAACCGCAGTTTTCAGGCCGAAATTGTAGGCACCGACAGCCTCTCAGATGTCGCAGTCATCAAGATCAAAGAAAAAGTAAAAGATCTTCCGGTAGCATTTTTGGGCAATTCCGATAAACTCAGGCCGGGAGACTGGGCAATAGCCATCGGGAATCCATTCAGCCTCGCATCTTCTGTTACCATGGGTATCGTTTCTGCACTGGGCAGGACGGCAGGCAATGATGCCAACTCATATCAGAACTTTATCCAGACCGATGCAGCCATCAATCCTGGCAACTCAGGAGGCGCGCTGGTAAATATCAACGGCGAGCTGATCGGAATAAACACCATGATCTATACCCAGTCGGGCGGCTATATGGGTATCGGCTTTGCAATTCCTATCAATATGGCCCGCAGAATCATGGAAGACCTCATCTATGAAGGCACTGTTTCACGCGGTTGGCTGGGTGTGATGATTCAGGATCTGGATGCTACAACTCGTGATGCTCTTGGATTAAGTACTGATGTAAAGGGCGTGTTAATCGGAGATGTGTTCAAGGGACAGCCCGCCGAAAAAGCAGGCTTGCGCAGAGGAGATATTGTTTCCTCTGTTGATAACAAACCTGTAACAAATCCCAATGAACTCAAAAACGCAGTCGCCAATATCAGACCTGGAAACAAAGTTCCTGTCGGTATCATTCGGGACGGTAAGAAATTGACTCTGCATGTAACTTTGACCGGACGTGGTAAGAGCAATCCCGATGAACCATCTCAGGGAAACATTCCGGAAGAGAGCGGCCAGAAAGAAGACATTGCCGAGACCATGGGAATAAAAGCGGGCAATATCAGCCCGGAACTCAGAGAGCAGCTTGACCTTAAATCCGACCTGAAAGGTGTTGTAGTCATGGCTGTTGATCCGGGTTCTCAGGCTGCTCAGGAGCAGATCTCACAGTATGATGTAATTCTTGAGGTGAACCGTAAACCGGTTACCTCCGTAAAAGAATTAAAACTGGCGATGAAACCGATAAAAAAAGGCGATTCTGTTCTTTTCCTTATCCACCGTAACGGAAATACTTTCTTCAAGGCCTTTAAAGTACGCTGAGTATCCATTGCGGGGCAATTTAAAAGATTGCCCCGCGACCTTTTCCCTTTGAGCAATTCTCCTTGACTCCCTTCTATATAGAACGTATCTTTGTTTTAATATAAACGGCCTCAGATTGAGGCCGGGTTTTTTCCTGTGGAATAGATTTTCTGCAGAATAAAAATCCTTTCTGGTGTATAGTTCTCTAATTCTACAAATATTCAGGAGGAAAATATGAAACGGTGGCGGGTTGTCAGCATAATCAGTTTAACCGCTATTACCGCTCTAATGTCCTGCGGTGTCAGTCAGGGAAATCTGGACCAGGCTCAAAAGCGAATCGACGAACTGAAAACTAAAGGTGTTCCCGACAGCGCACTTTCCAGAGCTAAAGTCTTTCTCTATCAGGCTAAAGATGCCAAACAGAGGGGAAATTCAGGAATAGCGAGATTCGCAGCCGATTCACTTCGCATTCACATGGCCCAGGCTGAGGCTATTTACAATGACAACCTCAACAGACTGCTGCCGGTTATTGACTCCATGCGTTCAGTCGTTAAAGTCAATAAAGCATCCTTTTCCGGCCTGATTGTCAAAAAAATCGACAGTCTCATGGTTCCGATTGACTCTCTTGTGAATATCAAATGGTATCTGCAGGCTCACAATCTGCTTAAAGAAGTAGTAGCAAGAATTCCCCAGTTCAAGTTTGATGATGACAGGGCAAGAGAACTCAGACCCAGAATTCCCGGTGAGTGGATATGCATTAATGAGACAAAAAGCAAAGAAGACAAGAACGTGAATGCTATCGAAAAGAAAATCTTCACCTTCAGGAATGATGGAACAACCCTGCTTGTTGAGAATAAAAAAGGTCAGAGTGGACCGTTCCTGAAAGAAGACTGGGAGTTCAAATCATGGGGAAAATACGATCTTATCGGTGACACCATTATTCTGTTTATAGACCGGTTTGCATCAGTACGGCAGAATTTTGAAAGGCTGTATGTCGAAGACGACGGCAAAGGGAAAAAGAAGAAAGTCTGGAAAAAAGAACCCCAGCCCACTTATGACTCTCTGATCACAGATGGAAGCCAGAACAGGTACATAACATTCATGGATCTGCAGGAAGACTTCAAGAAGAGATAAGTAAAAAAGAAGATGATAATTTGAAAGGTCCGGCCTCCCACTGGGAGAGCCGGACTTTTTTTTATTTCAGGAGACAGACATGAAATCAAATTCTCTATAGTGTAGCATCTCATTCCTTAAACAGTTCCATCCTCTTCAGAACTATTTCCTTCAAATACAATTTTAAATCAGCCGGCAAAAGCCCATTATCAATTATTCTTAAAATATCCTCTTCCGCTTTTTTCAGTTTTTTATAAAGCCTTAAAGCGACATTCCTTTGTAAACCAAATACTGAGCAAGAGAATCAAAGTCAGTGGTGGTAATTTTTGATTTTTTCCCATTGATTGTAAGTGCACTCTCTTCAGGATCTTCTGGAATTACTATCGCCGTTGAAAGTAGATCATACGCTGGAGACAACCGCATTCCCTGAGGTGTTTCTATCAGTGAGTAGTTTTTGAGATGCATACCTGAATTGCCAATCAGAAAATTGAAAAACACACGCTCAAAAAGATCCGTAATATCAAGGCCCGGGAATATGGAATACTTTCGTAGTAATTTCCCTACTCTTTCCACAGAACCCAATCCCATAAATTATTTGAATAGGTGATGTTCTAATTATTCATAGCAACAATACATATCAGCAATATTTCCTGCCTGGTTATGATTCCATACCCTCCCCACCATAGTAAACATTTTAACCATGGGAGATCATGTTTAACATTTGAGGAAATCCAGATGTCAGCATCATGAAGTTGCAGTATCTTTGTTCCCAAAATCATGCTGCCTCTTGTCGTTGGTATTATTTTACTATTATATCAAGGGAACACGAGTATATGACAAAAATAGTAACCATTCTGTTCATGATCCTTAACACTGGCCTCATTGCAGAAGAATTAACAATTGATTGTCTGTCTACGAAGGTAGAAGCGGGTACACGCATTCCATTACGGATTACTTTCTCAGAACAAATGATTCCTTTTGGATATTCACGTGATTCTGTATCTTCTGAACCATCCCTAAGTCCGGCTATTGCAGGAAAATGGAGCTGGAGTTCACAGAATACTCTTCAGTTCATACCCGATTCTCCCTGGCCTTTTGCAACAAGATATGTGTTAAACGTTCCGGAACAGTTTGAATCTAAACTTTCTGGCCAAAAACTCAAAAAACCTATAAAATTTACTATTAACAGCGGATCGTTCACTGCCAGATTTATCAATGACGATTCATTACTACTAACAATAGATTATGTTCATATAGCATTTTCTTTACCAGTTGACACTGACTCTTTACGAAAATACCTCAGAGCATCAGTGCCGTTTGAACTAGAAACATCAGATAAGACCACTTTCAGGATACGACCGGAAAAGGGCTGGCCTTCAGGGAAAAAAATAATAATTATTGTCAGGAAAGACTTGACTCCAACAGGTGGAAATCTACCTCTTAAAAGTTCCCTCTCTACCATTTTTACAGCTAGCGACAGCCTTATCTGTACTGGACTTTACAGAAAAGGCATACCAGTTTCTATGAATGATTCGCTATTTCTTGAAGACAAGTACACGCTGCATTTCAATCGTTCTTTACATAATGATGCGATGCCTGATTACTGTATGTATAATAAAAAACCTTATCACCAGTGGTATTCAGGCAATATAATCGAAGTCAACCGTTTTTTCAGGAATGCGACCAGTTGCACCCTTTCTTTTGATGCCGGAATGCCCTCAGCAGACAGCGCTTTTTTATTTACGGATCTTAAATTTGTACTGAATGGTCGATATAATCGTATTGATCCGCTATTGCTTCCCTTTTCAATAAGGGATGTTGTTGTAAAATACAGTACTCAGGATTCTCTGCCCGACAACAAACTCTCAAGTAAAACAACTATCGTTGTTAAACCTTCAATGAGACTGGAATTCATTTCAGACAAGGATATTTCAGATAATAAGACAGCAAGCGGATATATCATTTGTCGGTCACCTGATGGAATTGATACACTTGATGGAAATGCAGATTCTACCCTTTATGTCAAAAATATTCGTCTTCCATCTGATGCACAATGTACTCTTGTCGTTAAAGCTGGTTATCGCCTGGGAGATTGCCAGCTTAAAAAAGATTTCATCGTAAAATTTAGAACTGCTAATCACAAATATAATGAAACGTGCCGGACAGTTATTGACACCTGGCAAGACAATAATTACTGCCAGTGCTGGCAAAAACCTCCAGCATTTACTCTTCTTCCTGAAAAACCATCTGTGCCGCTTGAAATTTTCGGTAAACCAGATATTGTTACAGCAATCAGGCCTGTTTCTTTATCTGAAGCTCTGGTAATAAGCGATTCTACGGGGAAATTTTCTCCCAAGTGGCATTATGATACACTGTCTTCTCATAAGTTATCAGGTCCCTGGTATAACTATGTTCCTGTACCACTTGAAAAAGTGCTTTCCAGTCAGGGAAGGGGAACTGCAGAGGTGTTGTTATCTGTTAACAGTAATACTTTTGATACACTGGGGTATTTTAAGGTCACAGATTTAGGGGTTCAGCTTTTACGGGGAAGACTGGTAACAGCAGCAGTGGTTTCCTCACTAACTGGAAAAGCCCCTGTAGCAGGAGCAACCGTTTCATTTTTAGATACAAACCGCGTAACACTTGTATCTGGTGTAACTGATAGTGATGGTTTTTTCTCTGTTCCTGGTCAATTGGATATATCATACGTTTCGGTGATATTTCAAACGGATACTCTGATTGAAAAGGTTTCAGAAAAAAAATTGATCGATGATGATAAAATGGTTAAAGGATTATTGATAACAGATCGCAGCATCTATCGACCAGGTGATACTCTTTATTATAAAGGAATTATGCGTAAACTTTCTGACCGGTGGACTCCAATAGGCAACGATTCAATAATCATTACAGTTGCATGGGAAGGATCAAAACCTTTTGCAGATACTGTATCTTTAAATGGTTGTGGATCATTCTCAGGGAAGTTGATGATACCTGTTGATGTTAAGCACAACTCATTTTCTCTTACAGCAAAACCGATACTAACACGTTGTGAGGCACTTACAAGATTCTTCAGTGTAAAAGAGTTCCGTACAGCCGAATTTTCAGGCACTGTTGGTCCAGGATGGATTGAAGGAGATTCAGTTTACTTTCTTGTTTCCGCACACTGGCTTCATGGTGGTGCTGCTGCCTATTGTCCAGTTTCTCTAAAGTGGAGCATCTATCGGAAAAATTATAATGGAGCAGATCGGTATACATGGCCTCCAATAAAAAGTAGAATCATGTCATTCAAAGACTCAGGTACTGCCACGACCGATTCAAAAGGAACGGCAATCATAGCCCGTAAGCGAATGGCTGATGACAGTGGCTTGACCTATATGCTGCGTATGTTAATATCCGGTTCATCACTTCATTCGATAAATGTTGGAAATAATGTAGAAGTTCCGGCAGGAAATTACCCCTGCATTGGTTTCTTATTCAAAGAGAATGGCGAAGAAAAACAACTGTCATTAAAAACAGTCAGAACAGATGGCTCTGTTTTACAAAATCAAAAAGTCTCTGTTACAGTCTTAAAAAAAGAGGTAAAAAAGAGGAGGATCAGAAATCGTTGTGGACTTCCAGGTGTTATACGTGAAACGATTTCATTAAAAAAAATCGCTCAAAATTTTATATCCGACACATCCGGGATTGTAAACATACCTGCAGGATCATTGGATAAAGGAAGCTATGAGATTCTGGTACCTTCTGCAGACTTATCTAAGCCCGACACTTTCAGGTACAATTTCACAATCAGCTCTCCAAATTCATACGATGTCCGAAAAAGAGAATCAACTGCTCTGAGTGTGGAAAAAAACTATTCCATCAAGATAGCTGACTCATGTAACTATAGTGCTGGTGATACAATGCATATTGCACTTAGCAGTACACAGGATACCTGCACAGCTGCTTTGATAGTCAGAAGAGAAAACATCTATGACTATCGCTGGATCAAATTGACTGGAAAGGATACTGTGGTACCACTTGTGATCCGGGATGAGTTTATACCCTCAGTTTGTATAGAAGCTGTTTTTTACCCATCATTATGGAGAAATGCTGATGGTTTGACTTTTAATCAACCTTTGGGATACAGAACCGCAACGGTTACGGTCCCTGTCTCAAAAGCATCGCGAAATATTCCATTAAAGATTACCACAAATGCAACATTTTATTCTCCTGGTGATAGTGTCACATTAATGCTCTCAGTCCCACCGAAATTTGCATCATCAACTGCACTGATTATGGTTGTTGATGAAGGTGTGACACAGGTTTTTGACAATAAGATTCCGGATATCATGACTGTTTTTTCAGGAGAACCCTCAGGTCTGAAAAATTTTACCGTAGATTATTCATTTAAATGTTTTCATGGACCTTTTAATTACGATAGCTGTAACGCGTTAAAATTTAGACCACGAAGAATAGGAAATGGATACGGGTCGGGTTTTGGTGGAGTCGATGATCTTATTGGCAGTCTTATGGGAGGAGATGGTGGTGGTGGGCTTGATTTAAAAAGGAGAGGTCTAATTGCTTTGCGTGATCCAATACTGCCATGTGCATGTTTCAAGCCTGATATAAAATTTGACAGTACCGGGAAATCGACATGCCGCTTCAAACTTCCAGGCAACCTGACCCGGTGGAAAGTAACCGCAATTGTTGATGACACCACCTGCTTTGGTTCTAATACAACAAGCTTTACGACAAACAAGCCGCTCATGATACGTCCACAACTTCCCCGTTTTCTGCGTACAGGTGATTCTGCTTCAGCTGAATATATTCTTGAAAACCGCACTGAGAAAGAGTTGGAAATCCATTCCGGCACCATTTCATCATCAGACACGACTTTCGATTCATGTACACTGGTAAAAAATACTCAACGTTTTTGCTATTTCCCGTTATCCGGCAGAAAACCCGGTACGGATTCACTTCTATTTATTGCTAAAAGCGACTCATTTTCTGATGGAATAAAGCTGCCTCTGACAATCATTGAAGAACGAATAAGGGATGTTCAGGCAGTCGGTGGTTCAACAATGGACAGTATGAACATACCACTGATGCTTCCGGAATTTACAGAAGCCGGCAACTGTTCTCTCGGTACACTTCTATCAACTACACGGATGCAGAACCTTAAGGAAGGAGTTCACTTTCTTTTTGATTATCCCTACGGATGCCTCGAACAGCAAAGCTCTAAAATATTCCCCATTCTTATGCTACAGAATTTTGCAGAACGATTTAACCTGACATTACTTCAGGATGGAGGTGAAAAAAAAGTTATTCAGACATATCTGAATCAAATTGGAGATTTCCAGAATAAAGTTGATGGTGGCCTTACGTACTGGAAATCTGATTCCAGCAAATCCTATCCATGGCTTACGGTGTATGTTCTTGAGATAATGAACAGGGCAAAAGAAGACGGATATATCGTTAATGAAAAAGTGTACCGCAATGCAGTTAAATACGTAAAAAGTCAGATGAAAGAAGTTTTCAGCAGTAAGCAGAAATCATTCCTTGACAGTTATACGTTAATGGTTCTGGCACAGGCTAGTGATAAAGACTGGAACGCAATGAAAAAACTTTATCGCATGAGAAACAGCCTGCCGCTCTCTGCCAGAATCCACTTACTTAAAGCTATTTACATTTCAGGAAAAAACAAACGATACACTATATCACTTCAGAAGAGTTTAAAAAGAGGACTCATAGAAAAAGACCGTCTGGCTTATTACCTGCCAGAAGAATCAGATGGATTTGAATTTTGTCATGAATCACCTGTCCGTCAGACAGCGCTGGCGCTCGAAGCGCTTCTTACAACAGGATCGAAGAGCCGTTTTGATGAACCGATGATAAGATGGCTGGCAGAACAGAGAAAAGGCGGCCGATGGCGTACAACACAGGAGAACATGGCGGTATTCCGAGCTTTTTCGGCATATACCAGCATTTATGAAAAAGACACACCGGCCTATGATGCAGTTGTAAAATTCGCAGGGAAGGACTGGTTTACCGCTACTCTTGAGGGCCGGGAGGGAATTGCTGAATACAGGTCACGACAACTCGATTCAACCATGTTGCCACGCCAAACCTCAGTATCAATTAACAAATCTGGATCAGGAAGGCTTTACTATGATTTATTCCTTTCAAAGGACCTCCCTTACAATGCTCCAGCAGCAAGTTCAGGATTTGCAATTACGCGAAGTGTAACCCCACTATACGATACTACACACGCTGCCTCTGCTCAGACAAACCTTCAGATTGGTAAATGTGTAAAAATAGCGCTTACAATTCGTTGTGATCAAAATGTCACTTTTGCAGCTATTAACGATCCCATACCTGCAGGATGTGAAGCTGTTGATCCGGAACTTATCGGTGGCGAACAGCAACTTGCAAAACAAATTACCACCTTTGATGGTCGTGAAAGGCCTTCACATTATGAGTTTCGCGACAGCAGAATGCTGTTCTTTTTCAATGAAATGCCTTCTGGGGATTACCGGATTACCTATCTTTTGAAACCGACCACTGCGGGAAAATTCAACTGGCCGGCACCGCGTGCAGAAGCGATGTATTATCCTGAGATTTCGGGACGGGGATCATCAACAGTGGTAACCATAACAGAATAGTAAGGACCTCGTTTTATTCAAAAAATGAACTCGTTTCATCGTGCTAACTTCGTAAGAAATTGATCTAAACAGTAAATGTTATTTGAAACGGATGGTAATAAATGGGTGCCGATCATACTTGACATTGTCAATAACAAACGTAACTGCACCCAATGTGATAATCTTATCCCGAAGATGTAATACCTTTCACCGCTATTAATATGTAATAGTTATTTTCCTGCTTATAAAGTCACCATTACTGAATTTAATTCTGAAAACAAAACAGTTATTCCCCCCGACAATTTTCACATTTTCTCCCAGCATAAAGCTATTTCTTGCTTCGGCAAATCTGGATCTTGTTATAAGTCTTCCAGATAATGTACATACCTCTATTGAAGAGAATGGTTTATCGGAACTTACAAAGAAAGTCCCTTGACTGCGTGGTATAATCCGAAGATGCGTTTTTTTTAATTCCAGGTTTAAGATTAGTAAAACGTGAATGTACCTCTCGATCAGTACTGCTTAAGCCGCACACCGGCATCAGAAGTGTCGCATTACTCTGTATTCCTACTTCGGAATGCATGTATTCATCGGCATGTTCTGCATAAACAGAGGCTGTAGGGGAATATCCTCCGATGAGTGCCCCTACAAGGGTTCTGTAGTCGTATTCGACCTGAGTATTTGGCAGCTCCGGATTTGATGCACGATGGTGAGGATGATTTAGATTCTTAAATCCTACTCCGCCAATCATGGTACTGAGCAAGAGAATCAAAGTCAGTGGTGGTAATTTTTGATTTTTTCCCATTGATTGTAAGTGCACTCTCTTCAGGATCTTCTGGAATTACTATCGCCGTTGAAAGTAGATCATACGCTGGAGACAACCGCATTCCCTGAGGTGTTTCTATCAGTGAGTAGTTTTTGAGATGCATACCTGAATTGCCAATCAGAAAATTGAAAAACACACGCTCAAAAAGATCCGTAATATCAAGGCCCGGGAATATGGAATACTTTCGTAGTAATTTCCCTACTCTTTCCACAGAACCTTTGTATTTATCTTCCGTGAGCCTCTCTGAGATCTGGCAGAAATCCTCCATCGGGATTTTACCCTTTGAATCATCACGATCGATTCTTCGTGTTATATAAGAAAGTTCACCTGATAAAAGGCGTATCATGCCGTTGGGAACAACAGGAATTTTTAAAATTGAGGCAATAGGCATAACAGTATCTTCATTTTCGGGAAGAAATGCAGACCAGCCCCCCTGGTGTACGGGAAAGGACGAAGTGCGTTTAGACCCTGGAGCAGAAAGGTTTGAATAAATCGCAGTCGCAACAGTTGGATCTGTCGGGTAAAATAAAAACGGAGTGATCTTACCGGAAAAACCAGTGAAACCACCCCGTATAATCTCGAATTTTTACTGTGCTTACGCTTGCGGAACCGGTTCTATATCAACACGTTTTCTGTTCCCTGCAAACCAGGAAAACTTCACTGTTCCATCAACTTTGGCAAACAAAGTATGATCTTTTCCCTGTCCCACATTAACACCTGGATAAACAACTGTTCCGCGCTGGCGAACAATAATGCTTCCTGCACTTACCTCTTCTCCGCCAAACCTTTTCACTCCAAGCATCTTGGGATTACTGTCACGACCGTTACGGCTGCTTCCTACACCTTTTTTATGTGCCATTCTTAAACTCCCCGATTCAAATATTGATCGAAACTATTTCCAGTTTCGTATACTGCTGACGATGACCATTTTTACGGCGGTAATCTTTCCTGCGTTTTCTCTTGATTACCAGCACCTTTTTAGCCTTGGCATGATCTACAACCTTGGCCACGACTGAAGCACCTTGAACTACAGGTGTTCCGATCTTTATCTTGTCTCCATCAGCGGCAAGCAAAACCTTGTCGATGGTAATTTCCGCACCCTGCTCTGCCTCAATCAAAGGGACCCGAATTGTAGCACCCTGCTTTACTTTGAATTGGGCGCCACCTTGTTCAATAATGGAATACATATTGTCTCCTGACCTGAATATGCCAGTTTATCTTAATATTTTATTATCCAATTTTCAAACCCGGGTCAATCTGGACTCAGGCTTCAGAGAAAAGATTTTTAAATATAATAATCCCGAAGCGAAAAAGCAAGAAATCCGGTTCGGGTAAAAATCAATCCCCCGGCTCTTCCTTCTTATTTGCTCTTTTATCAGGAACGATGTTGTATTCATCCTGATCAAGTTCTTCATCAGTTTCGATCATGAGCTGGTACTTGTGTTCCTTTTCCAGCCTTCGTTTCATCTGCTCCCCGTCTTTGAGCATATATGCAGAAACAGCAGGATGAACAGAGAGTTTTACTCTGGAAGCATTGAAATCTGACCTTTTAAGATCCCGATCGATTCTGGAGATGACAGTTTCGGGTGAAAATACCCAGCCCAGTCCTTCACAGACAGGGCACACGTTTGTAAAGAATTCCTGCAGTTCGGGTCTTACTCTTTTCCTGGTTATTTCCATCAATCCGAATTTAGACAATGCGGTCATCGATGCCGCTGTGGGATCAAGTTCCATTGCCTTACGCATGGCATTCTCAATTTTACGGCGATTATCCGCGCTTCTCATATCGATAAAGTCCACTACAATGAGTCCGCCGATATCCCTTAGCCGCAACTGACGGCATATCTCTGCTGCAGCATCGAGATTGGTTTTAAAAATTGTCTCTTCAAGGTTTGATTTTCCGACATTTCTTCCGGTATTTACATCAATGGCTACCAGAGCCTCTGTTCTGTCAATAAGAATATAGCCGCCGCTTCTCAGCCAGACCTTGCGTTTAAGAAGCCTGTCAAGATCCTTTTCAATGTTAAATCTGTCAAATAGGGGTGTTTTTTCATTGTAGCGGATCACCCTTTTGCAGAGATCGGGTGAGAGCACCTTCAGGTAATTTAATATCTCCTGGTAATCATCATCCTGATCCGCGTAAACCTCAGTGACATCATCAGAAAAAAGATCCCTGATAACCTGGGTTGTAATCCCCAGTTCCATGTAAACAAGCTTCGGCCCGCTTCCGCTGAGCGCTTCCTCCTGAGTCTTTTTCCATGCGTCAATAAGCATATGGATCTCTTTGACAAACTCTGTCTCCGATACCTGAAGACCTATAGTACGCACTATAAACCCTACACCTCTGGGCTTGATCTGAGAGATCAGCTTTTTGAGTCTGGCGCGTTTTTTAATATCACTTGTTTTCTTTGACACACCGATAAAGTCTGTATCAGGTACCAGCACCAGAAATCGCCCTGCCAGACTTATCTGGGTTGTAACCTTGGCGCCTTTGGTGCTTATGGGCTCTTTTGCGACCTGAACGAGAATCTCCTGGCCGACAGTCAGAACTTTTTCGATCGGGATGCGTGCGATCCTTCTGCGCTTTGAAGAGTCATATCCGGTATAACGTTCCATCAGCTCGTCACCGGCTTCCAGAAGAAGCGACGGGTCTACATCGGTGGCATGGAGGAAAGCACATTTATCGAGGCCGATATCAATGAAGGCGGCTTGAATACCCGGCAGTATCGAAGTAACCTTGCCCCGATAGATATTGCCGACAAGTCGAAAGTGATCCGGGCGTTCCACAACCAGCTCGACTACTTTGTCATTCTCAAGCAGTGCCGCCCGTTTTTCTGTAGGTGTTGCATTAAATAGTATTTTTTTGGTCATACCTTTTCCAATTTAGAACTGAATGTCTACAATTAGGCTGAATTTGTTATCGAAAGTAGTTTGACTGCCGCTGGTCCTGCGTTTACCATAAACATATTCTGCCCGACCGGTAACATTGTCGGTAAATATATATGAGAGATGAGGCATGATGGAAAGATTCATCTCATCGGCGGTTTCAACTTCAGTAGTATACTCCTTGCGTGTACTGTATGCCCACTTTAACCCCACAGTTGTCCTTCCTGTAACCGGAATCACCCAGGTCAACAGCCTTATTTCCGAAAGGCGGCTATTCTGTTCAATTTGATAGGAGATGTCCATTTCATGCCCCTGTGAGGTGGCATCCCGGGGAGTTACTATTGAATCGGGCTTTTCAGTAGGTGCTTTGGTAACCTCTTTTGAATAAGTACAGTTATAGTTGAAATTTATAGGCCATTTTTTTACAGTTCCCGAAAGAGAGACCAGGGGTGCCCAGTCAAATTTGCGGGTTGTATCCGATCCCATCAACTCTGAGTACTTGTAACTTTTCCGGTAATTGAAAGTGGAATTCAAGTTCAGGTTTTGCAGCACACTGTTGATAAATTCAATTTTCATCAATGCGGGTGTCCTCGAACCGATCGAGAAATCGGGCAGAGTATAGGAGCGTTCCTTTTTGGAGGTGTCAGGAACGACTCTGTAGCTTTTCCCCCAGCTAAACGATATCGGACTGAAGCTGATTTCAAAAGGAACTTTCAGATCAAGTCCCGAGGAAAGACTCCATTTCTGATCTACAGTGCGGTAATCGTTTTCATATAATTCGCTCTTGTCTATATCATATCTGGAATACATACCCCCAAGAGCTCTGTTATTCATCTCTCCTGAAAAGAAACTCTTTTCATCTATACCGCTCAATCCTAATTGATACCTCAGAAAATCGATGCGACCCTCTTTACCAATAAGAAGAGATCCCATATAATTATTCTTCAGATCCGCTCCATTTGTATAACTGAATGTGATCTGCCGGAACCCGATCCCGTCAACGCCCTTGTCAAGTTTCTCGAAAAAGGCGCCTATTCTGGCCTTGGCAGTAGCTGTGGCCAGCTCTTTTAGTAGTGCATCGAGATTGAAGCTTGCATTTACGGAAAGATTCGTCCTTACTCCCGCAGTAATGTATTCGAGGCTGTCGTTGCTTCTGGTCACCATATCGGAGTTGTAATCTGCAGAGTACTCTCCGGATGTAGAGAGCCACTCAAAAATCTGCGGATTCAGTTTCATGCTTGCATGCTGCGAGCGGTTCTTTTCACCCCATAGTAACATTCTTTTACTGAAAACAGAGTCCTCATGGAATCCGAAATGATAATCATAATTCTCTGAAGTCGTATCCGTTTTGGCATCCTTGAACATATCCCTGTTAATACCGATTGTGTATGTCAGGTCGATCAGCGGAGCTATGGGTGAGTAATCGAGGGCAAAGCCATGGCGAAGATCAAAG